>JALNXC010000056.1 GCA_023230535.1 Alkaliphilus sp.
CCTTTTGAAAAACACAAACAACTGTTTCTCTGTGCTCCTTGCGGGCAGACACATGGGTCTGCCCCTACAACTGGCTTGGAACACCGATCTCCGATTTTCTATTTCTAGAACGTAGGGGTGGACCTGTGTGTCCACCCTTTATCAATACTGCACATTGTTAGGCAATCATACAATACCTAACATTCAAGCAATTTTTCAATAATCTCCCTTGCTATTTTCTGCACATCTTTTTTATCGGTGTCTATAATTATATCGCCGGCATTTTCATACAGAGGTAATCTGTTTTTCAATATTTCCGATAACCCTTTTAGGGTAAAACTATCTTTTAGCAGGGGCCTGCTGTTGTCATTTGAAAGGCGATCAAGGACCTCTTCGGGAGATACTTTCAACCACACTATTTTACCGTTATCCCTTAACAATTCAATATTTGTAGAATCTAACACTACGCCTCCGCCGCAAGAAATTATGGTATTTCTCGTGTCTTTTAAACTCTCTATTGCTTTCCTCTCCAATTTTCTAAATTTGGCCTCACCGTAGGCATTAAAAATTTCGTTTATAGATATTCCGGAATTTTTTACGATTATATCGTCTGTGCCTATGTAATTCATTTCCAACAAGGTTGAAAGTTTGATACCTACGGAAGTTTTACCGCTTCCCATGAAACCGACAAGTACAATATTAAAGGGAAACAAATATTTTGATTGCAGTTTTCTGCTGATTTTTAATATTTGGTGATATAGTAATTCCAGCTCATCGGAAAATTCATCATGCTTTAAAAATAAATTAACCTTTTTAAAGACATCTTGTTCTCTTTCGGGTTGAAATATGGGCAATTTATGTTTTCTTTTGTATTCTAAAATATTCAGGACGGCCTTTAATCGCTGTTCAAATACTTCTACCAGCTTTTTATCGCAATCATCTATAATATTTCTGATATCTTCCAGATTCTCCAATTTATCAACTCCTCTGTCTGTTAAGAACGGGCCTTATTTGTTTGTTATTATCCATCAGGATTGGTTGTGTGTTGTTCCCGTGTCAAACGGCTCTTTCTTTATTTTCAAAATGCATTTTTCAACATATCATAAATTTCTTTTTCTTCATTGTGTGTTGCCCGCTCTCCGGTCCATATTTCAAAAGATTTTAATCCTTGATAAATTAACATGGGCAAGCCATTTATTGTTTTAGCGCCAAATTTATTTCCAAGCTTGAGCAATTCGGTTTCAAAAGGATTATATATTATATCATATACCAACTTGGCACCTCGTAATATATTGGGATTTATCGGCGATTTGTCTATATCGGGATACATTCCCACGGAAGTGCTGTTGATTATTACATCAAAAAAGGTATTGGTTTTTGCCGACTTTACCATATCAGTATGGTTATCGGGCTTTTTCGGATGTACTATATCAGCATAATCATCAGGCTTTGTCGGGTTTAATATATCGGGAGGAGTGTTGAGCTCCGCAGGGTCTATTATATTTATAAAAACACCGTAGGATTTTTCAAGTTGGGTTTTAAATTGCATACCTCTCTCAATGTTTCTGTTTGCAATGGTTAGATTTCCGCCTAGTTTTATAATTTCAGATGCGATAACTTTGGCGGCGCCGCCGGCACCTAATAATAAAACTTGTTTTTCCTTTAAACTCATATTTATATTTTCAAGGCTCCTTGTAAATCCTATACTGTCAGTATTATAGCCTATGAGAGCACCATCGGTAACCTTTACCGTATTTACCGCACCGTATTCGATAGCCAAGGGATCAATTTCGTCTAAATATTGCATTATATTTTCCTTGTGAGGTATAGTCACATTAAATCCTGCAAAATCATTTTTAAGAAACTTTAAACTATCAACTAAGGTATCGGAAGTTATTCGTAGGGGTATATAGAGAGCATTTATGTTTCTTTGCCTTATAAAATAGTTTTGAAAAACAGGTGATAGGCTATGGGCAATAGGGTCTCCGATAACTGCATAAAGTTTTGTTTCACGGGTAACATTAGTTTTCATCTTTTATCATCCTATCTAAGATATCAAAGAAATTTGGGAAAGATACGGTTACACAATCAGGATTGTTGATAATAACACCTTCTTTACTTACCAAGCCGGCTATTGTTAAAGCCATTGCAATTCTATGATCGTTATAGCTTTCAACTATTCCGCCCTGCAGAATATCTTTACCGTGAATAATCATACCGTCCTCTGTTTCTTCGATATCGGCTCCTATTTTTTTAAGCTCTGAGGCTATAGCGGCAATTCTATCGCTCTCTTTTATTTTTAGTTCTTCCGCATCGCGTATAGTGGTTGTTCCTTTCGCAAAGGTTGCGGCAACCGCTAGTACGGGGATTTCATCTATCAATCGCGGTATTATATCGCCTCCTATTTCCACACCTCTTAAATCAGAATTGGTAACATGGATATCTCCTGTAGGTTCCCCGTTTAAAATCCGTTCATTTAATATCTTTATATCGGCACCCATCTGTTTCAAAACATCTATAATCCCGGTTCGCGTAGGATTTAAACCTATATCTTTTATTGCAATTTCAGCATCTTTGGCTATGGTTCCCAATACGAGGAAAAAGGAGGCGGAAGATATGTCACCGGGCACATATATTTCCCTAGCATACAATTTGTCTATAGGGTCGGAAAATATGGAAAGCCCATCCTGTTTGATGTTTGCACCCATATAATTCAACATGCGTTCCGTATGATCGCGAGATCTTTGAATTTCATGTATAGAGGTCGTTCCATCGGCATAGATGCCGGCTAATAATATGGCAGACTTTACCTGGGCGCTGGCAACGGGCATATTGTAATCGATGGCTGTCAGCTTACTTTTTTGTATTTTGAGGGGGGCATAGCCACTTCTTTCTGTACCTTCAATTATACTTCCCATCTGTTTGAGCGGTGAAATTATTCTGTCCATGGGCCTATTTTGAATGGATCTGTCCCCGGTAATTTCACAATCGAAATCCTGTCCCGCCAATATTCCGCACATTAAACGTATCGTTGTACCCGAATTACCTACATCTAATATTTCATCGGGTTTTTTTAAGCCTTTCAATCCTGCACCCTTAATCTTTATTTTATTTTCCGTGGTCTTGATAGGCACCTGCATCTTGCGAAAACATTCAATAGTATTTAGGCAGTCATCACCCATCAAAAAATTATGAATTTTACTTTCGCCTTCCGCGATAGATGAGAGCATTATCGCCCTGTGGGATATGGATTTATCCCCCGGGACAGTAATGTTCTGTCTTATTTGTTTGATTGGCTTGATTAACACATTATCACCTTCTTGAATTGTTATTAAATGGGTTTGTCGTTCCGAACGGCAATGAAGAATTTCGTTTAGGCTTCTTGAAAAAATCACGGGTATAATTAGATTGTGTGAAAAAGCACTTTCCTTACTTTTTGTCATCCCGAGCGAATGCGA
This sequence comes from Alkaliphilus sp., assembly GCA_023230535.1. Lineage (GTDB taxonomy): Bacteria > Bacillota > Clostridia > Peptostreptococcales > Natronincolaceae > JAAZJW01. Next base: position 3,438 of record JALNXC010000056.1, read on the forward strand.
AGGATTTGTATTTTGAGCTGTTCAAGATTCTTCGCGGGTGCCATTCATACTGTTCGTCTCAGAATGACAAAATTAGGGATGTCATTCTGAACACAAGTGAAGAATCTCGCTTTTTTCAAATAATCGCTCTTTTACTGTTCCTTTCTCAGTAGGCAAAACAAAAGATATTTTTCCGCCGATATTTTTTTTATCTTTTGACATCCAATCAACAAGTTCCGCGATGGAATAATTACTTATATTTAAGTTCATTCCCAAATTGCTCAGAAAACTCAATATCTCTTCCGCATATTTTTCATCGATCATCCCCAATTTTTTTGCAATGATTGTTTCGCAATACATACCGATTATTACAGCCTCGCCGTGGGAATATTTAGAGAAATCGGTTATTCCTTCCAAGGCATGCCCGAAAGTGTGGCCAAAATTTAATATCTTTCTTAAACCTCCTTCTTTTTCATCCTGAGACACAATATCGGCCTTAATTTCACAGCAGCGTTTGATCACATGGGGCATTATGTTTTCATCGCATTTTTTAATCCGTTCTATATTCTCAACCACATATTCAAAAAACTTGTAATCATATATTATTCCGTATTTAATAATTTCTCCTATACCGCTCAACCGTTCCCTATAGGGTAATGTTTGTGAAAGGGCGGTATCTATTATAACTTTGGTGGGCTGATGAAAGGCCCCGACACTGTTTTTATAATGCAGTAGATTGATGCCTGTTTTACCGCCTACGCTGCTGTCAACTTGGGCCAGTAACGTAGTAGGTATTTGAATAAAGGGTATCCCGCGCATATATATGGCACTACAAAACCCTCCCAAATCACCCACTACGCCGCCGCCGAAAGTAATAATTTTAGATTTTCTCGATGCTCCCTTTACGAGCATCTGTTTTAAAATATCCGCAGTTACATCCATAGACTTGCTCTGCTCCCCGGGTTCTATGATGATTTTTTCATAATTCTTCAATGCACCTAAATAATTTCCATATAGAGCATCTACATTTTTATCCGTTATTATAAAATTTCGTTTCGAATTATTATCTATTATATTTTCTATATTTTCCAGGAGCCCGTTTCCAATCAATATATCATAACTGTTTTCTTTTAAATTCACTTTTATTTTTTCCATCGCTCTAAAATCTCCTCCAGAGAATCTCCGCCGTATTTTCTCAAAAATTCGTCCGCAATGACGGTTATAGCCGCCATTTCTCCGACAATAGATGCCGCAGGTACTGCGCAGGTGTCACTTCTTTCAACAGTCGCCGTAAAGCTTTCCTTAGTCTCTATATCCACGCTTCGTAAAGGCTTATGAAGCGTGGGTATGGGTTTCATACAGCAGCGGATTACGATGTTTTCGCCGTTGGACATTCCGCCTTCTATACCGCCCGCCCTGTTTGTTTTTCTGTGATAGCCTCTTTGGGGGTCGTAAAGGATTTCGTCATGGACCTCGGAACCCCTCAATTTTGAATTATTAAACCCCTCACCGATCTCTACCGCTTTTATTCCCTGTATACTCATCAGATTATATGCCAGTTTAGCATCCAGTTTTCTGTCCCACTGGACATAACTGCCTAAACCTACAGGTGCACCCGTTATATGTATTTCGAAAATGCCCCCCAAGGAGTCGCCTGCTTCTTTTGCTTCTTCGATTTCATTTATCATTTTTTTCTCCGTATTTTTATCTATGCATCTCACGGAAGATTTGTCCGCATTTTTGATTTTTTCTATGTCCCATATATTTTCTTTTAATGAGACAGAACCTATAGCGATAACATGGCTTACGATATCTATGTTGAAACAATTCATCAGTTGTTTTGTGATGCTTCCTATCGCTACACGTGAGGCTGTTTCTCTTGCACTGCTCCTTTCTAATACATTTCTGACATCGGTAAAATTGTACTTGATGGATCCGCATAAGTCGGCATGGCCCGGTCTGGGTTTAGTCACTTTTTTACTGTCATCTTCGATTTTAACGGGATTCATATATTTCTTCCAATTTACATAATCACGATTTTGTATAAAAAAGGCGATAGGGCTGCCTAATGTTTTACCATCTCTGATTCCCGATAAGATTTCTATACTGTCCTGTTCTATTTTCATCCTATCGCCTCTGCCGTATCCCATCTGACGTCTCTTTAAATCGGTATTTATTTTATCTATATCCATAGGGACATTGGATGGAAAGCCCTCTATAATTCCTGTCAGACACTTTCCATGAGATTCCCCCGCCGTAAAATATTTTAGCATTAAATATCCTCCGTTTCCAAAGGAAGCAAAAAACTTTTCCTGCCGCTTCCTCAATGAATTGCAATAATCTGGTTTATTTCTCTCATCAGTTGTTCGAATTTTTCCGGTTTTAAAGATTGAGCCCCGTCGGAAAGCGCATTTTCCGGGTCATTATGAACCTCAATCATAAGGCCATCCGAGCCCGCAGCAATAGCAGCTTTGGATAGGGGTTTAATCATGGCCCATCTGCCTGATGCATGACTGGGGTCTACTATTATGGGCAAATGGCTGAGTGCTTTGATTGCGGGAACGGCACTGATGTCTAAAGTGTTTCTTGTATACGTTTCAAATGTCCTTATACCTCTTTCGCATAAAATGACCTTTGTGTTTCCTTCCGACATTATATATTCTGCCGACATAAGTAATTCTTCAACAGTTGCGGACATTCCTCTTTTTAGCAGTACAGGTTTATCAGATTTTCCCGCTCTCTTTAAAAGGGGGAAATTTTGCATATTTCTTGCGCCGATTTGAAGTATATCCGCATAAGCTTCTACAACATCAAAGATATCCGTGCACATGACTTCCGTAACGATGGGCATACCTGTCTCTTCCTTAGCTTTTCTTAATAATTTCAGGCCATCTTCTCCCAGTCCTTGGAAACTGTAAGGCGATGTCCTGGGTTTGTATGCTCCGCCCCTCAAAATATGAGCACCGAGGGCTTTGACACTTTTAGCTATACTCATAAGTTGTTCTTCGCTCTCTACGGAGCAGGGTCCTGCCATGATTGAGATATTTCCTCCGCCGATTTTTATACCGTCAACATCTACAACAGTATCCTCCGGGTGGAATAATTTATTGGCGAGCTTGAATGGATGTTGCACCTTAAGCACCCGTTCCACATTTTTATTTGCTTCTATCTGTCTTAAATCAATCTTTGTCGTATCACCTACCAATCCGAATATAAAATAGTTTTCTCCCTGTGACCTATGGGTTGTAAAGCCCATTTCTTCCAGTTTTTCCGCCATCTTTTCAATCTCTTCCGCAGGTGTACCCACCTTCATAACAACTATCATTTTGTATTCCTCCTTTATTTTTTTTGCCGCAGTCTCGAAACACAAATTTGCCTACTCCCTTTGGTCATGCAAATCCAGGGCTATGCAATTCTATTTTTCACTTTTAAGTGAAAATATTAGAATTGTAAGCTTTGGGAAATTTGGTTCTCGTTGCGTTTGACCTACCAACGATTTGCCTTGCAAATCGGGTTAGGTCATAAAAAAAGAGACTTCTCGAAGAGTCTCTCTGTTTAAAAAGTTATAAGTATATGTTTTCTAAATTTTGTTATAAGGTTTGATAATCAGGCAGCCATCTTCGAAATGGTAAATCTATATCTATTTTTTTGTATGCAAAATAACC
>JALNXC010000057.1 GCA_023230535.1 Alkaliphilus sp.
CTAAACAGTTTTCAATCTTTTTTGACCTGTTTTTATCTATGTTCGCTCCTTCTTTATCGATAAATTCTATGTAAATCATATCTTCGTGGAAGCTATCCCCTCTTATATGGATGCCACCGTCCGATCTGAAATATTTTACTCCAAATCTGCATATGGGTATGGTGCTGTTTTTAATGTCTATAACCCGGGACCCCGTTGACAGTATGCCCGAAACAATAGAATTTTTTATGGATTTTGACAGATTATGTTCGTCACTGCTTATGAGATAGGTTCCCTTTTCCCGCATAACGGTGGCAAAAGCCGTACCCAAACTGGTAGCTATTTCGGGAGTTATGCTCTCATTAAATATTCCGGAAATATTTCTGTCTCCAAACAGTTTCCGGGATACCCTCTCCTCCCATATCAAATTATTTCTCACCGTCACCTTTTCATCTATTATTTTATACGGCCATATCTTGACATTGGGTTTTATTGTGCTGTCTTTAAAAATTTTGGAATAAGGCCCTATTACCACTCCTTCAAACATTCTGCTGCGCTGGTCCACATATACATTGTTACATATGACGGATTTCCTGATTTCACAGCTTTTGGATATATTTACATTGTCCCAGATGATGCTCCTTTTTATGGATGTACCCTCTTCTATTGCACAATTATTTCCTATAACCGTATAGGAATCTATGATCGATCCTTCCTTTATGAGAGAATTATTGCCTATGTAAATCGGAGGGTATATTTTAACCCCCTTTTCGAGTACGGTCCCCTCTCCTATCCAGATACCTTTGCCCCGCTCTTTTCCCAGAAGATAATGCATTCTTTCGTCGGATAAAACATCCGCATGAGTTTCTATATATGTATTTAAATCCCCCACATCACACCAATATTCTTCCGTTATGTATCCGTACATCGGTATATTATCCCGGAGTAACCTTGGAAATAAATCCTTGCTGAAATCAAAATTTTCCCCCTGTTCATAATAATCCAATACTTCAGGTTCCAGTATATATATACCCGTGTTGATAGTATCGCTGAAGACTTCCCCCCAGCTCGGTTTTTCCAAAAATCTTATTATTGCCCCATTTTCATCCGTGATAACTACCCCGTATTCCAGGGGTACCGGCTCTTTGCTCAATATTAAAGTAGCCTTAGAACCCTTTTCCCTATGAAATTCGTAGGCTTTTCTTAAATCTATATTTGTAAAAGCATCCCCGCTTATTACAACGATAGTGCTGTCAAAAAATTCATGAGCATTTTTTACGCTGCCTCCCGTGCCTAAGGGCCTATCTTCAATGTAATAGTTGATATTGGTATCGAATCCGGAACCATCTCCGAAATAATCCGTTATTATCTCGGGCAGATAACATAATGTAACTGCTATATCATCGACTCCATGCTTTTTTAAAAGGTCTATACCGTATTCCATTACCGGTTTATTGAAAATAGGCACCATGGGCTTAGGTAAATGACACGTTAAGGGTCTGAGTCTGGTGCCTACTCCTCCTGACATTATTACTCCTTTAATTGAACTCACTCCTTACATATAAAATACTTACATAAGGGTATTTTGTGAATTCCCTTGTAAATTATACATAAATAATGATTTCTACGTCCTTTTAAGGCATTTTTTGCCTGTTTTTCTCCAAAAAAACAAAAAACCCGAAGCCATATATGCAATTTGCATACATAAACTTCGGATTTTAATTTTAAAATAAAAACCTTTGTTTGGCTCAAACAATACGAAGGAAGAGATAAACAATGCGAATATATATTTAACCTATAAGCATTTGTTCCACAAGTTCGAGGCCATGCGATTCTATTTTTTATTTTAAAGAGGAAATACTAAGATTGTAAGTTTTAAAAAACCGGATCAAGTCATAAAATTTGCCCCGTGAAGTATCTATTTTCTCAGTCTATAGGTATAATACCCTTTATAATCCACCATCTCTATTTTAGCATCATTATTCAACCTTTCAAAAAAGTTCTTGATATCGGATTTGCCCCTCTGTTCTATAAAAGATTTTATTTCAAATTGATTCATGGGATGTCTTCTGATGATGCTGAGCACTGCCTCATAGTCATCTTCAACTTCACTGTAAAAGCCTTCGGAAACAAGTTTATCTATAGAGATACCGCCCAATATTGAAACAGCCTCTTCTATTACGTTTTTCGATACTTGTTTTACATATGTCTCGGCAGGAGGGCGTACGGGTGAATTGATATATAATTTATGATATTTTATTGTGCTCAATAATTTCTTTAGACCTAAAAAAAATTCTTTATTGTCATTTATGCCTTCGACAATCATCGTTTCGATCCACAGTTGCCCGTCATACTCATTGGAAAATATCTGCAGCCCCCTGATAACATCATCAAATCTTATGCTTCCATGGGGCCTGTTGATCTTTTTAAACATCTCTTCATCGGTTGCATCTAAAGAGGGAAGGATTATATCGGCATTCTTTAAATCTTCCCTCACTTTACCGTCAAATAACAGGGATCCGTTAGTTATCAGCGCTATAGGTTTATCTGTCAATAATTTCAATTCGTCGATTAAAATTCCCAAATCGGCATATAATAGCGGTTCACCGTCACCCACTATTGTAGCTACGTCAAATTTAATATCCTTGCTCAGATATAATTTAAATTCTTCCACTATGTCCTTATGATCAAAATATCTCTTTCTCTCATTCGTCATATTTCTTGTTCTTCCCAGTTGACAATATATGCAGGAATAATTGCAATGACCCTCGGCTATCGGGCTGATGCCGACAGAGAGCCCCATCCTTCTTGAAGGAACAGGCCCGTAAATATATTTAAAATTTGTCATATATGCCACCCCTTAAAAATAAATTATAACAGTGTATTGATACATTATTCGATATGTATCCCCACACATATATTATATAAGTACACTTATTTATTGTCAATCAGGGTATAGTACAGAAGCCCATGATGCAGCTTAATTTATTCCGCAGGAACATAAACAGAAGCACCCATGGTGCAACCTTAATTTATTCCGTAGGAATATAAACAGGAATACCCTTGGTGCAACTTAATTTATTCCGTAGGAACATAAACAGAAGTACCCTTGGTGCAACTTAATTTATTTCGTAAGAATATAAACAAGGGTGCCTGCTGTGTAGATTAAATAAGACTACGGTGCAAATTAGATAAAGCTATTAAAGCAAAAAAATATCAGAGGGAAAAAATCAAAATCCTCCCCTGATATTTTTATAATCGTTAAATTTTAAATTATATTAAGATCTATATCATATTATGCTGAGTGTATTGCACCTTTTTCTGTGGTTCCCATTGCAGCTTCAAGAACAGTTTCTGCCGTAGTAGGATGTGCATGTATAGTATGTACTATTTGATCTGCAGTTAGCTTGTTCTTAATAGCAAGTGTAATTTCATGTATAAGGTCTGATGCATGAGGTCCAATAATATGTCCGCCCAGTATTACTCCTGTAGATTTGTCGGCAATTACTTTTACTAAACCTCTTCTCTCTCCATATGTAAGAGCCTTGCCGTTAGAAGCAAATAGGAATTTGCCCGTGCTTATATCCAAACCTTGTTCTTTTGCCGCTTCCTCGGTAGGGCCTACGGCTGCAATTTCCGGAGTCGTAAATATAGCGCCAGGTACTACGGAGTAATCTGCTTCTACATCTTCACCCACTATGTTTGCAACAGCAACTTCTCCTTGGTAAGAAGCAACATGAGCCAATTGATTTATATTTGTTACGTCCCCGATAGCATATATGTTATCTACGGTTGTTTGAAGTCTGCTGTCAACTTTAATTCCTCTTCTGTCGCTCAATTCAATACCTAATTTTTCTAAATCGATACCGCTGAAGTTTGGAACCCTTCCTGTTGCCATTAGAACTTTATCCGCAGTTACGGTCTCTTGTTTGCCTTTTCTTTGATATCCCACAGTAACTTTACCGTCATCCGTATCGGAAATTTCTTCAACTCTTGCACCTGTAACAAGCTTTATTTTCTTTCTCTTGGATATTCTGGTAATTTCTTTTATAACATCGCCGTCCATATTAGCTAAAATATCATTTGAAGAGCCTATTACAGTTACATCCACTTCTAAAGCGTTGCAAATAAATGCAAATTCCATTCCGATTACACCGCTGCCTACAATAACGATATCTTTAGGAAGTTCTTTTAAACTTAACATTTCATCACTTGTATATACATTCTTTGATTCTTTTGCTCCCTTTATCGGCGGAATAAATGGAGCAGAACCTGTAGCAATTATTATGTATTTTGTGTCGACAGTGGCTCCTTCGTCCTTTCCGTCTTTTACAACAACTGTGTTTTTATCTGCTATATCTCCCGTGCCTCTCAATAAAGTGATTTTGTTCCTATCTACTAAGTATTCAATTCCAGCGACCAATTCTTTTACTATATTATCCTTTCTTTCCATTATCTTTGTGAAATCGAAAGATGGTGATTCATTGAAAATCCCAAAATCTTCGGACTCTTTTACTAATTCATAAACTTCTGACGAACGCACTAATGCTTTTGTAGGTATACAGCCGCGATTAAGGCATGTTCCACCTAAATTGTCTTGCTCAACAAGAACTGTTTTCAATCCATTTTTTGCAGCCACTATAGCGGCAACATAACCTCCCGGTCCTCCACCTAAAACAACAACATCGCCCTCAATTTTCATTTATAACCCTCCTATTATCTCATAGATATATTTACTACAATACATTAAGTATAACAAATGTCCAAGCATTGTCAATATTTTTACTGAAAATTATCTAAAATATAACGATACGTAACAATATTAAAAAAAGATGGGAATTTTCCCATCTTTTTTCGTTATAAATTTAACTGTCCCGATTGTTAAATTTATAATTATGCAAGGCGTTCGTTCAACATTTCTGTTATTTTACCTGCAATACCGGCTGCTACGCCTGCGCATCGGCTCTTCCTTTCGGGATGGGCCATATCGACGCCATGAACTTCCATAAATTTGCCTACTGAGTCCGCACATAGCACCGAATCCGCAACTGTTGTCGGTAAATCCAAGCCTTCAGGTTGATATTCGGGGAAAGGAAATTCTTTATACCAATTAAATAATTCATTTACTAATTCCCTTTGAGTCTCCGCATCTGTCACCATACCTATACATGCAGCCGCAACTCCTAACGAGCCGCATAATGTTGCTTGTCCATATCCTGCAGCACCGTGAATAAACGCTTCGGGCGGAATTTGGTCAAAAGGATAACCTACTACATCGGCCAGCTCTCCGAGAAACCCCTCGGATACGCCGATACCTCAGCCGCCTTTTGTCTTATATGCGTCAAAAGCTCTTTCTTTAACTTTTTCAACATCTAATTTTGCATACTTAAATGGCCATGTCGGCCTTCCCACCGAACCCGAACCCGCTGTTTCCGAATTTGTTCCTCCTGTATTTTGATCCGGTTCTTTTTCCGCACATGCGGTAAGTAGTCCTCCTACACCCGTAGCCATAGCAACTCCTGCTACGGAAACACCCACTCCCTTAAGAAAGTCTTTTCTTGTTATTTGTTTTTCTTTTTGTACCGCCACTTCCGATACCTCCCTTATAGTTTAAGTACCCAATAATTTGAATATAGTAAAGTAATATAGAATTATGCGTTTCCTTCATATCCCTACATTAAATAGTATAATATAAATTTAACAGCAGGCATAATAAGACTTAATTATGTACCATAATTTTATTTTATCATCGTTAAAATAAAAACAATAATGGCGTAACAACTACAAATATACTACTAATTCTGTTCTTTCAATGGTATAATATTGATAGGGTGCATGCGTTTTTAATAAATAATAGAATATATTGAAATAAACCATGGGATTATTCATAAAGGAGATTATTATAATATGAACTTACAGTATTTAAACGCTTTTTATGTAACGGTACAATTAAACAGCATTTCAAAAGCTGCTAAAAAGCTGCATTTAACTCAACCGGGTTTGAGTATGCAGATACAATCTTTAGAGAAAGAATTGGAATCTACATTTTTAATCAGGAGCAATAAGGGAGTTGAATTAACGGAAGCGGGAAAGATTTTATTTGAATATGCAAATACTATTCTTTCCATGCAGAACAATATAGAACGGGACCTTCAAAATTTAAAATCCGATAAAAAAGAACTCTTAATAGGTTCATGTAAGGCCGTAGGAGAATATGCCCTGCCCTGCAGTATCTATATATATAAACAGGATTTTAAAAACGTTAATATCTACTTTGAAATAAATAATACTGCGGATATTATAAAAAACTTATTGGACCGTACCATTAACATAGGTATCGTTCATGGCAATATAACAGCCGATAATATTAAAACCGATAAAATAACAACGGATCGCCTATTGCTCGTTACCCCGCTGCCATTAATAAGGGATACTATTTCCTTAAATGAGTTTAAAAAACTCCCCTTGATTTTTAGGGAGGAAGGATCCGGAACACGCCAGACCATTAAAGAAGCATTGCTTCCCTTTGATATTTCAATTGAAGATTTAAATATAATATATGAATTAAATTCGATGGAGGCGATAAAGACCTCCGTGTTATCCGGAAAAGGAATTTCTTTTATTCCGGAATTGTCTATAAAACGCGAACTGAGGGATGCTGATTTAAGGGAGATTAAAATAGAGGGATTAAACATATCCGGTGAATTCTTTATTGCACACAGGGAGGACCATGATCTTGCTTCTTATGAAAAGGAGTTTATTAATTTTATAAAATCATCCAGAAGGGGATTTTGTTAAAAAAATTAGAGCAGCTATTTTATCATTCAAATAGCTGCTTTAATTTTTTATATTTAATTTATGGCATGGGAATGTTTGAGACTACTGAAATAGTCCTAACTTGGCATGGCATGGGAACGCTTTGATGCATATGGCACGGGGACGCTTTGTTTGTCGGATGGGTTATAACATATATCTGAACAATATCTTACTCCCGATCCACGCGCCGACAAACATGAATATACCGAAAACCCATCCGTGTAAAGAAAGAGAA
>JALNXC010000058.1 GCA_023230535.1 Alkaliphilus sp.
GGATGGTACCAAACCGTTAGATAGATTGGTTCATATAAATTTTACCAAAAATATTTTGTTTAATCAATTATAATTTCCCATGAAATATTAAAAATATATTTAATTTTATGTTTAAAAATAAATATTTGGAATATAATTATAATACAACAAAAGTTTTACTTATTGTTTCGAAGTCAATATAATATACTCGTTGGCTGCAGAAGTAAGGCCGCAATCCGATAAGTAACAGCAGTACCGGATAAAGCGATAAAGCAAATGCAGGAGTTAAGATGATTGACAGAACAACAAATGAGTAAAATGTATGTTAAATCTCTACAGTGAGGTACAAGATGGGTAACAAAGAAAACAAGTAGCGCCTGATATCGTAAGTTATTGATATTCAGGCGCTGCTTATGTTTTTGATTAATCTCAGTAACGGCGGCCTCCAACCATTTGTGGTCTACGTTATCAAAGAAACCTTTGATATCCGCATCAACTATGTAATTGATTGGCCGGTTTTCTATGATAGCGTTCAGTGCTTTAAGTGCGTCATGACAGTTTCGGTTTGGTCTAAATCCGTATGATAAGTCCAGAAAATCTTGCTCATAGATGGCATTTAATATGCGTACCATCACAACCTGCACCAATTTGTCTTCATATGCCGGTATACCCAGCGGCCTCATTTTACTGCTACCCGATTTGGGAATGTAGGTCCGCCTGACTGCCTGTGGCTTGTAGGCCTGCATTTTCATTCTTGCTACCAGGTCTTTTATGTTGGCCTCTAAGTCCTTTTCGTATTCCGCCTTACTTACTCCGTCTATCCCGGGGGCTTTTCCTTTTGGCATACTCTTATGGGCACACTCAAGTGTTTCCTCATTGATTAGATGTACCAATGTTGTAAATTTAAGCTCCGGGTCTTTTCTTGCTTTCTCCGCTATCCTTGTCAGTTTTGTTTCCACTATTTCCTCACTGTTGCCGGCTATGCTCCAAGGCTAACTACGGGTGGCTGGCTAAGCCTTACCCGGTGGGATTCCCACCCACTAAACGTCGCGACCTGGCTCGGTCGCTCCTGGCACCCTGGTCTTTTTTGAATTAAAAATGTCTATAGATTTATATTCCGGGTAGATATAAGACAGATAAAATTTGGAGGGATTATTATGTTATCCATAGATAGAATTATGAGCTTATCAAATAAATATGAGGACTACGTAATCGATATAAGAAGAAAAATCCTTCATAGAGGACTTAATCATATTCCAAAATCCACAGCAAACAGTTTTGCTGGAAGTTCAGAAACAATTATTCGAAAGGGCTACCCATCCGTTTTTAATAATGTTAAACTCACTGAAATAATTGAAGATGCGTTTAGAACTAATTATGTAGATTTAGTCAAGGATATAAAAAAGGATGCCTCTAATAAAGACACCCATAAATACGTTTTAACCACAAACCGATTTTAACTGCGGATGATTTTGGTTATTTGTCTGACCTTATACCTTCTGTTTATTTTATGATTGGTACAGGCGATTATGGCCCTCAGCATAGCTCAAAGTTCTTTGTTGATGAAAAGTATATTAAACTATGCACAAGAACAATGACCCTTGCTGTTTCAGAGCTGTTAGACATAGAAATATAGTTAAATATCTAAGATTTCTTTGATCAATTGTTTTAGTACGGGAATTACCTTCCCTTCAAACCAAGGATTCTTTTTCATCCATAATAAACATCTCATTTTATTCTTCTAAGTATTATTTCTTCATGTTTAGATACTTCTTCCTCGATTCTATCCAACTTATTGGAATTTTGTTTGTAACCATCAAATAAAGCATCCAATCTTTTTCCATGCTCTTGTTCAATAATAATAACCCTATCTTTTGTTTCTTTTACCTCACTTTCCAAATTGTCTACCCTTAAATTCACTTCTTTAAACCCTTCCTGCATTTCCGACCTTACATTACTGAATCCTTCCTGCATCTCACCATACATCTTTGTCATAAATTCAAATAATTGTTCATTTGATATTTCCTTAGCCATTATTATCCCCTCGTTACTGTGTCTCAGCCTATTATATCATAAGCTTATTTCGATTATCCATATTTATTGGCATATTTATTTAGTAGCAGCAATCTTGGCAGATCTGTGTAATAATTGCTATTTTAAACGCAGCAAAAAATCTGCATTTAAAAAGGCGGCGAGGACTGGTTCAATCGCATACAAAAAAGGCCATGGAGACCGGTACAATGGTTTTAAAAGCGTAAACCACCGTACCGGTCCCCATGGCTTGGTTCAGTTTATTGCGTAAGCCACTGTGCCGGTCTTCAAAAGTGACAAATTAGGTACGTCCCCCTTTGTCTATCTTTTTTCTATAGGCTTATAGGCAGTACGCTCACAGACCTGCATGTAGGCGGGCCGTATGATTCTGCCACCATTTATAAGCTCCTCGATACGGTGTGCGCTCCAGCCTGCAATGCGGGATACAGCAAACATCGGTGTATATAGTTGCATGGGCAGCTCAAGCATAGAGTATACAAAACCGCTGTAAAAATCCACATTTGCACCCACACCCTTGTATATCCTTCTCTTTTCCGATATGAGCTCGGCGGCTATTCGTTCCACATTTGCATAAAGTTCATACTCCTGAGCCAGCCCCTTTTCTTCGCTAAGATCCCTGACCAGTTTTTTCAGAACCCGCGCTCTGGGATCGGACAGAGAATAAACGGCATGTCCCATACCGTAAATTAAACCAGTTTTATCGAAGGCTTTCTTGTCAAGAATTTCGCCCAGATAATTACGGATTTCATCCTCATCGGCCCAGTCGGATACGGCCTCTTTTATGTATTCAAACATCTCTACCACTTTTATATTAGCTCCGCCGTGCTTTGGCCCCTTTAATGAGCCCAGAGAAGCAGCAACGGAAGAATAGGTGTCTGTCCCCGTAGAGGTTACAACATGAGTGGTAAAGGTTGAATTGTTACCGCCCCCATGTTCGGCATGAAGAACCAGAGCCGCATCCAAAATACGGGCTTCTAATGGTGTATATTGTTTATCGGGTCGGAGCATCCGTAAAATATTTTCCGCAGTGGAAAGTTCAGGTCTAGGTCTGTGGATAAACAGACTTTTACCTTCCATGTAGTGATTATAAGCCTGATATGCATAAACCGCAAGACAGGGAAATAGAGCAATAAGCTGCAATGATTGCCTGAGGACATTCGGTATAGATACATCCTCCGAATTAGTATCATAGGAGTACAAGGTTAGAACACTTCGGGCCAGAGTATTCATCATATTTGCACTGGGTGCTTTCAAGATGATATCCCTGACAAAATTGGGAGGAAGGGTTCTATAAAAGGCCAGTATTTTAATGAATTGATTCAATTGCTCCCTAGTGGGGAGTTGACCAAACAAAAGAAGATACGCCGTTTCCTCATAACAGAAAAAATTATCCTCCATAGAGCCGTTTACAATGTCCTCCACATCGATCCCCCTGTAAAAGAGCCTGCCATGCCCGGGAATCATCTCACCGGATTCATCAGTTGAATCAGGCTGAACCTCACTTATTTCTGTAAGGCCTGTCAGTACACCCTTGCCGCTGACATCCCTAAGCCCCCGCTTTACGTCATATTTTATATACAGCTCGGGGTCAATATTACTGTTTTTCAAACACAGATCAGATAAGTTCATTATTTCAGGAGTAATTTGGGAATATTCGTTAATTTTCATATTTTTCTCCTCTCTTTGCTCATACCTTTAACAGAATAATAATATTGGCTAATAAACATTTATAGAATACTTTAGGGCTTGAAATATAACTATAGGAAACAATATTATACTATCATTTGGGCAGCTTGTCAAAAACCCCTTATTTTGTATTTTATTAATTTCACAAAATCATAAATCCGGGTTATAACAAGGGAAATTTGGCATCATTCCATACTTTTGGCGATGGGTACAAATGAGGAAAGACGGAGATAGACATAAAACTATAACAAGTAACTGTTTATATGATGGAGGTAATCCCTATGATTATAGATACGCACGTACACGAAGGACCCCTCCATGAAAGAAGTATATGATCTTGATAAAAATCAGTCGCAATAACAATCAATAATCAATAGGTGGCTTTGTCAGTTTTCTCACCCATTTCCCAACGACATCCCCTTTTGTCAAGTAATGCAATAACTCCAAAAGCTCCGGCAATGCCGCCTATCACGAGAGTAAGCCCTAATAATTTCCCATCAAACCAATCCTTGAAATTCCTGCTTTCCCTATCATATTTCTTTTTTATACCTACTACTGCCCTCGCCCCTTGACCAAGCGTACCTAAGATAATACCAAGAATTATAAATAAAGTGACTTCCAAAATATCCATTTTGAATACCCCCCTCTTGTTTCCCTTTTCCTGAAATAACTTCTTCCCTATCCGCCAAACATTCAAATGTTTCCCTTCTTATTTACTATCATCTACCGAGCCTAATAAATCAAAAAATTTGTCCAATGTTCCGGTTATTATTGCATTGTCCAACATTAAATCCTTTTCAATATTTGCTTCCGGTTCAATACTAAATGACCCTTCAAAAATATTTACTAGAAATAAATCAGTTTGTTTTAAAATATGCTCCAACAGATAGCCGACACAAAACAGAGACCGGGGGGATTGGTGCGGAGTCCCGTGCCTTTTTCCATGCCTCTATTTTCTGCATACTTTAACTTTGATATCATGTCTAATCTTGCTTTTTCTCTAGCCCTATATAGTTCCCTCATTTTTTCATCCGTTGATATTTCCATTAATTGATTTATAGCTGTTTCCATAATTTCACTCTTTTCCTTTAATTCCTCTAATCTCTTCTCGTTTCCCTCTTTGGCTGATTCGTTAACTCTATTGAAATTTTAATGTCAAACAAGGAACCGTCCCCTGTTTGCACGTTATCCTTTTAATTCCTATTTAAGCAATTCCTTTTGCCTTTGGAGGAAGTAGGACTTTATTTCTTCCCAAGAAACCCCATCAAACATCTTAGGGGTAATTTCTTTATCCGCATCCTCAAAATATCCTAAACTTTTATAAATTAAAATTGGTTGGTATGAAACAATCTCAAATTTATGTTCACTAAAAAAATCCAAATCCTCAGACCAACGATGTCCAAGTTGTAAAGCTAAAGCAGTTCCTCCGGCTAAATAAAAATTTTCAGGTAAACTACATGCTAATTTGGCAAGAAGATCATGTCGCTCTTTTGACATGGTATATTCATACATTTTATCTCCTCCCTCGATAAATTAAAATAATTTTGCCACATCGAAGCTGTTTTCCTGGAGAGATTGCAACTGGTTTTAACTACTTCAATTATTTGTGTTTGTTCAAAATTCCTTAGGACCCATTTAACTGCCTCTAAATCTCCATATTCTAGCAAGCGTTCAATAACAAAAAACCAATTTTCTTGTATATCTATTTTAATATCCTTACACTCCCAAAAAAACCTTCTGATTTTTTCCGGCAACATAAAACCACCTCGCAAAATAAGTACCTGTTTCGTGACCATGAAGACCATCAGGAAGAAGACCATCAGGGACAGGTTCCAATGTGCACCATTTATTAGAACAACATAACCCTATATAACGCCAAACGCCAAACTCTATTAAGATTTTTAGGCAGGGTGATTATTTTTTATTTTAATGTTATCCTTTGTTAGAATAACAAACAAGGAGATTAGCGATATCAAAAGCATATTTGATGTTATAACTAAAGTAAGAGCTTCGAATGCTTTCATATCACACCACCTCCCTTCATGTAAAGTGAGGTGGCAACCACACCTGCTTTCCTATTACCCTGTCCTAATTGTACCATATAGCTAATTTAAGTATCAACATTCATTTATATTTCTTTACTATTTTGATAATATCAGCTCCATATTTTGAAGTCTTTATATCAAAACAAGAGAAACATTCATACTCTTTAATATCAAGGATCACATACTTACCACGTCCGAATCGGGCTCCCCCCCTATCGGTTTCCCCCCTATACTAGTACCGGATCCGGCTTCTGTTCGGTTTTTTTATTTCGATCATACCCCCCCTTAGTGGCCCTTCCCATATTACATTGCCCTCAAAAACTGTTACATAGGGATCTTCGTTTGATGCAGCCTTCATTTTTATATATGCCCGAGGATGTCACCCCCGCCAATCGTATTTTCCCTGTTGCAGAAAGGACTTTGTCAACTTGACTGTCAGGGATTGCCCCCTCCGTGGTGGATTCGACATTGCTCGGAGCGGACAAAGCAAAGATAACCGAATCTTGCTGAGGAAGATCACCCATGTTTATAAGTTTATTCAGTTCTTCCGTCTTTATGTTTTTGTAAAACAACTGGCGATAAACATCGTCGCTCATATAAACGCTGCGCTTGACAAGGAGTACAAAGCCTCCGTCCGGCCCTGTGAATGACATATACTGATACATGCTTCCCGTGGTGCTCAGCCCACCCTTTGTATCGCGAATATCCACTGCAGTACCTATATACTTATTTACCTTTTTCTCTTCGATGGTACTGAGATGGGGCATATATGCAATATAGCTCTTTCCATCTTCTGAAAGTTCATAGTAGACATATTCCCATGAATTGTTCTCTTCGTCTAACATTATTATGCTGCCGGATTCATCTTCCCCGGCAGTACAAGGAATAGTTACGGATACCGGTGTATAGAAAGTATTTTTACCGGATTCTAAAGAAGGATCATAACCCTTGATTTTTGTTCCTGGATTGAGCCGTTGGAACCCCGGAAGTAGAAGGCCATCGCCGCGATAGTTTTATGGTTGCCGTAATTGCAGTACAACTATCGGAACGAGTGCAGTTATACGAAAAATGAAGGGATTAAGCAGATATCAAACGAAAAAAGAAAAAGGTCAAAAGCACACAATACATGCCCCCGACCGCTATTATCCGTTAGAATATTTCTTATTACAATTTTTTCTTTATTTCTTCTACTTTGTCTCTACTCAATTTAGTGACTTTTGTTACAAATTCTATTTCTGTTCCTTCTTGCAACAAATTTCTTGCAA
>JALNXC010000059.1 GCA_023230535.1 Alkaliphilus sp.
AATTTTTAAACAGGATAGATGAAATAGTGATGTTTAGGCCGCTGCAAAAAGATGAGATATTCAAGATAATTGATCTGCAGATAGATGAAATTAAATCGAGGCTTGAGGACAGACAGATAGATATCAATTTTATCGATGAAGCAAAGGAATTAGTTTTAAACAGGGCATATTCAACTCAATATGGTGCCAGGCCTGTCAAAAGATTTTTACAGAAAGAGGTTGAAACCGGGATAGGGAGGCTCATTATTAAAGGAGATGTAAAAGACAAGGACACTATTACGGTTATGGTTGAACAAGGGGAATTGGCATTGATGCTTAACAGTTAATATGAAACAACGTGGAGAGCTTTTATCGGGAGATAATACGGTAAAATCGGGTGCATTTGGGAATTTGGAGGTTAGATTAAGCGATATATTTTAGTAGATCAATTATCCGGGGCAGGTGAAAATTATGAGAAGAAAAGACAGGGAGATGGACAGGGAATTCGGTATTGAGATTATAGATAGATCCAAGTATGGTGTTCTTTCCATGATCGCCGAAGGCAATGAACCTTACGGGCTGCCTCTTTCTATTGTGAGGGATGGAGAATATTTGTATTTTCATTCGGCAATGGACGGAAGGAAGGTAAAAACCCTCGCAAAAAATCCGAATGTCAGTGTGGTTTTTGTCGGAGAAATCAGGGTCCCGGAAAACTACACTAAGGAAGAATTAGATGAAATGGCAAAAGATAAAACCAAAGCATCATTGCTTATCAGCAAAGTTTTTACAACTGAATATGAATCTGCAATTGTAAAAGGCAGGGTAAAATTGGTAGAGGATGAACAAGAAAAAGTTAGGGCCATGAGGCTTATATGCAAAAAATATACTCCGGCAAAAATGGATTATTTTGATATGGCAATTAAAGCGGGGTTAAAAAGAACAAATATATATATGATAGAAATAAAAGAAATTAAGGCCAAAAGGAAAAAATATGATGCACATGGTGAGGAAATAAAAGGGATGCAAGGGAAAAATGTTGTTTTATAGCAGATAGTATAAGTTAAAATTAAAAATTTTATGATTGTACTCTTAAAATCGGGGCGTAGCAATATAGATTAGCTTCGGAAATATAATTTTCGGGGCTATTTTTGTTATTGCAGATGTTGACAGGGAAAATAAAGGGCTATATAATGAAATTTACTATGTATGGTTTAATTTGGATAAGAATTTACCGAAATTTTTAGGAATTTGCTCCGGTTCGATAGCTGTCATATGATTGTTTTAGGAGGGCATAGGATGAATAAAATACTTGTGGTAGATGATGAAAGGGCACTTAGGTTGCTTGTAGTAGATACCTTGGAAATCGGTGACTATGAAATATTTGAAACCGACAATGGTATAGACGCACTGGAGATTGCAAAAAATAAGAAACCGAATCTGATTATACTTGATGTGATGATGCCGGGTATGACCGGGTACGAGGTTTGTGAACATATTAAAACTAATCCGGATTTGGCACATATAAAAATTCTTATATTAACTGCCAAGGGACAACAGGCCGATAGAAAAGCAGCAAAATATGCGTTGGCAGATTATTATCTTTCTAAACCTTTCAGCCCCATGGAGCTTTTGTTGATGGTTGAGAAAATTATCGAAGATTAAAAATTGGAGGGCATAAATCGGTGGAAAATGAAATAATAAAAGCAAAAAAACAACTGGAAGAAGCAAACAGACGGCTGCAAAAAAAACAACACTCGTTGAAAGAACAAAATGCGATTATTGAAAAGTTAAATGTAAGGTTAAAAAATGAAAACAAACGAAGCCAGCAACAGAAAGAAACATTACAGGCTATAGTTGATTCCATAGGGGCAGGAATTGTAATGATGGATTTAAAAGGGGAAATAATCTTTATAAATGAAGCCTGGAGGGATTTATTCGGTTATCTTTATTTCAATAAGGGTTATAATTCAAAAGGCAACTTTTACATAGATGATAATATCGATTTTAGCACAGAGTTTTTTTTCAGAGAGATGCTGACCGGTATGGAAAACAAGGATAAGATTTTTAATAAGCTGATCAGTTTGATACATGACAGGGACAGCAAGTATTCGGTAGACATAGAGCAACTAAGCCCTGTAAGAAGGTTTATTAATCTATATTCTAATCCGTGCATGAGTCATGCCGGACGTGATTTTGGCAGAGTTTTTATTGCAAGGGATATTTCACATCAAAAAGAAGTGGATAGGCTCAAGTTGGAATTAGTGAGCACAGTAAGCCATGAATTGAGAACTCCCATGAGCAGTATTTTGGGATTTTCCGAATTAATACTTACAAGAAAACTTTCCAAGGATCGCTATAAAGAATATGTAGAGATAATAAATTCCGAGGCAAGGAGACTTACCAGTTTAATTAATAACTTTCTTGATATTCAAAGGATGGAAAGCGGGCAACAGGTATTTAACAAACAATTTAATTCTATGTCCCAAATAATTGAAGAAGTCGTCAGGTTGTTTGAAGGCACCGGGGATAATCACCTTATTATTTATAATAACAGTAAAAAAAATATGCCTCAAATCTATTGTGATCGAGATAAAATGTTGCAGGTTTTATCAAATCTGTTATCTAATGCTATAAAATATTCACCGGACGGTGGAGAAATAAAAGTGGATCTGACAGCAGAAAACGGATATGCAAAAGTTAGTGTAACGGATCAGGGGCTGGGTATCCCGGAATATATAAAGGATAAAATTTTTACTAAATTCTATAGGATAGATAATGATAAAAGGAGGGATATCGGCGGAACCGGATTAGGATTGGCAATTTGTAAGGAAATTATTAAGGCGCATGGGGGGAAGCTAGGGATTGATTCAACTTATGGGCAGGGCAGCACCTTCTATTTTCGTATTCCGTTGTTAGACAGTATACCGGGTGATATAGAAGGTATTGAAGAAATTTGTACTTCAAGTGTTACAAATAACGGACAGCTTCTCATCGTAGAAGATGATATGACCATGGTTAAACTTATAAAAGAGATTCTCAAAAACGAATGTATTGAAATGCATTCTGTGGGTAGCGGAGAGGAAGCAATAAAATTAGCAACAGAACATGATTATCGGTTGTTTATATTGGATATTGTTCTAAAAGGTCGGTTGAACGGGTGGGATGTTGTTAAAGAATTAAAAAACAATCCTTCTACGGCGGACATACCTATCATTATTTCGAGTATATATGAAAATAAGAATGATTCTTCATGCACTGATATTTCAGATTATCTTGTAAAGCCTTTTAAGCCGGAGCAATTGATTAAGGTAGTAAAAAAGGCATTAGAAGGAACCTTGGATTCAAAGATGGCGGTAAATATTGACAAAGAACTTGAGGAGGAAATTTTGTTGTTACTGAAAAATAAGGGTATGAGTGCAAAAAGCATTGAGCATTCGGGAGATACACTTATTATAACCCTGGACAGGGAGGAGGGTTTTTTCGAATGAAAAACGAAAAAATGGAAGCGCTTATGCAAATTGCACAGAAAAATTTTATCGAAGAACTCAATGTTAGGGTAGAAAAAATGGAGAAATTGCTTACCTTATGTGAGGATAAGTGTAATGAGCACGATACTCAAAACATACTGAATTTTTTTCACATGATGAATGGCACAGCTGCGACACTTGGGCTGAGCCATTTAGCCTGTATTGGGGAGAAATGGGAGACAAAACTTAGAAATTTAATAGAACAGGGAATTGGTCTGGATATGGTAACACTTAAGGATATATATGCAGAAATAATTGAAATCAAGCATAAAATTGGTTATCTAAGAGAAAATAAAACAGTAAAAACTCATGTCTCCTTAAAAAAGGGTTATACAAATATATCGGATAGGGGCAAGGTCCTGTTGGTGGATGATGATATAACAATTCTCAAATTGCTGGAAAATGCTTTAACTACTGAAGGATATACCGTATATATTTGTGATGATTCGGCATCGGCTTTCGATCTTGTTGCCGTTACCGGGCCGGATGTTATAATACTGGATATTATGATGCCTGAAATTGACGGATATGAATTGTTGGAAAGAATTAAAAAAAGGCCTGAGTATTCTGATATACATGTAATTTTTTTAAGTTCTGTTGACAGCATTAATGACAAAATCAAGGGATTAAGGTTAGGGGCAGACGATTATATTACAAAACCGTTCATTATAGATGAAGTAGTGGTCAGAATTGAGACAATTCTTAGAATGTCGAATAAATACAGGAAAAAACTTTTTAAAGACGATTTAACGGGTGCGTATTCCAGGTATTATTTTAATCAGCGTATTGCCGAAGAGATTGAAAGATACAAACGAAACGGGACTATATTTTCCATAGTATTTATTGATATAGACCATTATAAAGTGATTAACGATAAATATGGGCACCATGTTGGCGATTTTGTATTAAAAGAACTTACATCTTGTTTTATTAAGAATATAAGAAAATGTGACAGTTTTTATAGATATGGAGGAGAAGAATTTGTTATACTTCTGCCGGATACGTTGGAATTAACGTCTTATACGGTTGTTGACAGATTGAGAAAGGAACTTGCACAAAGCCCTATATCTGTTGGGGGGATAGATATAAATATCACTTTTAGTGCCGGTGTTGCGCAGGTAAAAGATAAAGATATAACCGTAGAACAGTTAATTAGCAATGCCGACAGAGCAATGTATCAAGCGAAAAAATTTGGTAGAAACAGAGTAGTTATTTATGACGATGAAACAACCGTCAGAGATTTCAAGAAAACTTTGCTTTTGGTGGACGATGAAAATACTATCTTGAAATTTTTGGGATATAGGTTGTCCGACATCGGCTACAATATCGTTATGGCTAAAGACGGCAAAAGTGCTATTGAGTTAACCGAAAAGGTATATCCCGATGTTATTATATTGGATCTCATTCTTCCCGATATGGACGGTCTTGAAGTGTGCAAACGAATTAAAAATAAAGATGCTGTTTATTCGACAAAGGTCATAATACTGTCCAAGAGAAAAGAAAAAGAAGATATTGTGGAGGGGTTATATGCAGGAGCAGACGATTATTTAACAAAACCTTTCTCTATGATTGAATTAGAGGCGCGGATTAAGAGAATGTTAAATGATTGAGATATAATCGGATCTTGCATATATTTTATAATAAGTTGGCGGGTAAAATTTATCCCCTTGTTATTTTAGTGATTTTAAGCATATTCAATCCGCTGCTTATGAAATATATTGAAAATATCATAATAAATATACCCAATAATAAAATAATTCGGCGATATATAGTGTCATTGAGTATCTTTTTACCTTTAGAAAATCCCGTGGATATTATTGTATACCACGTAAGGTCCGATAAAATATGCCCCACAAAGAAGAATAAAACCCCGATTAACCCAAGGGCAAAGGATTGGCGTATTGATTCCATTCCTACCGATGACCACCAGATAATAAAATAAGGATTGATAGCGCTCACGAGGGTTCCCGACAGTACAAGGTTTTTCATTCCTGTTTTTTTGCTCCCTTTTTGATCTGTAAGGGAGACTGTTTTTTTTATAGCTGATCTTATCATTCCATATCCCATCCATGCAAGAAAGGCCCCTCCAAATAGGCCTATGAATCCTGCGACCATCGGATTAGAAAAAAAGTCCTTGAGCCCTAATGCCATAACTATGATCAATATAAGTTCCAAGGCCCCATGTCCCAATACTACCATTGGGCCCGCTATCCATCCTTTTTTGAGACTCCCGTCAATTGTAACCCCCAACATGGGTCCGGGCATCATAGCACCCGAAAAACCTATTAAAAAGGCACTTATAAAAATCCCCCATAAAGCCATATAAATCAGCCTTTCCCGATCAGATATATATTTTTTGTTAAATATTTAAGTCGTCTATCCGCATTTATCTGTTGTTTTGATAGATTGATTATTTTTTGTAATTTTCCGGTTGAATTTAATATAGTATATCAAAAGGCACATACAATATCCAGGAATTTTTATGCTCACCCGAAGATATATAGTGTATTTGCAATTATATGTGGATAAATTAATATTGGCGAAAATATTAAATATACAGGAACTGAACGGATGGGTTTGAACAGATGTATTAAAAAATATTTTACGGGGATAAACTCAGTATGACATTTTAGTAAAATAGCTATAAAAAAACACATTTTTGCTTGACAAGATGAAAAAATTATATTAGAATTTAGAAAACCGAATCATAAAAAATTCTGAGAGTGGAGATAGTAGATAGGTTATAAAGCCAAAGCGAGTTGGGAATGGTGGGAGCCCAATGCGGATAGGCTTATCGAATGGGTCCATGAGAAGCTGTGTGAAATCCTTGGAGAGTATCATATGCCGTAAGTCTTACGTTATAGAGACAGGGTATCGAAATATATTATTTCTGTACCTGGTAGAGTGAGATGATTTTATCATCTAAATTAGGTGGCAACGCGAACAGTCAACATTTCGTCCTATTATGGGGATCGAAATGTTTTTTTTATGACCTTTATGACCTAACCCGATTTGCAAGGCAAATCGTTGGTAGGTCAAATGCAATGAACACCAAATTTGTGTGACTAAAAGGAACAAACAAATTTGAGTTGTGGGACTGCGAACCCAATTTGCGCAACCAAAGGGAGCAGCAAATTGTTGGTAGGTCAAACGCAACAAGCATCAAATTCATGCGAACGAAGAGAGCAAATGAATTTGTGTTGCTTGACTGCGTAATATATTGGCAAAAAGCAGTGCTTGCTTTTAAGGTATATTTTTTTGTTAAAACTGAAAAAGGAGAGAAAAACCATGAAAACACAATTTGGAAAATTCGGAGGGCAATATGTGCCGGAGGATTTGAAAAACGCATTAGCGGAATTGGAAGAGGCATTTACTAAAGCAAAGGCGGATAAAACATTTGAGGAAGAATACAGATATTACTTGAGGGAGTATTCGGGAAGAGAAACACCGCTATATTATGCGGAAAATTTGACTAAAAAATTGGGCGGGGGAAAGATATATCTA
>JALNXC010000060.1 GCA_023230535.1 Alkaliphilus sp.
GAAGCGGGGGCCACATTGGATGGAAAAGTAAATTATCCCGGAATAGAAGTAAAAGAGATAAGGGATAAAGCCGATGATTATGTCTCGGTGGAAATAGAAGATACGGAAGGCTGTGCCAGATATGTTGCAAGAGTTATTAAAAATATAAATATAGATTCTTCTCCCCAATGGATGCAGCAGAGGCTAATCGGTGCAGGGGTTCGTCCAATCAATAATATAGTGGATATCACTAATTATGTAATGTTGGAGTACGGACAACCTCTACATGCATTTGATCTGTCTTTTATTGAAGGAAATAAAATTATAGTGAGGAAAGCCGAAGACGGCGAAATTCTTACAACTCTTGACGGTGTAAAAAGAAAATTAAACACTTCTATGACTATAATTGCCGATGCAAAAAAATCCCTGGCTATTGCGGGGGTAATGGGTGGGGAGCAATCGGAAGTGACAGGGGATACCGATGTGATTTTGTTGGAGTCCGCCAATTTTGATGCAAATACCACAAGATTGACTTCCAAAAATTTATCCCTCAGAACAGAGGCCTCATCAAGATTTGAAAAAGGTGTAGACCCTAATACAGCCCGATTAGCTGCCGACAGAGCATGCCAATTGATTGTGCGATTAGGTGCAGGGGAGGTGCTGGAGGGGGCAATTGACGCTTATCCGGAAAAAATAGAACCTTACAAAGTAACCATCAGACCTGAGAAGATAAATGATCTTCTTGGAATTTCCTTGAGTAACGAAGAAATGCTGGACATCTTCAGAAGGTTGGAATTAAATTCGGAAAATTCGGGGGATATCATTGAAATAACAGTACCCACCTATAGGATGGACCTTTCAATGGAGGCAGATTTTGCCGAAGAAGTAGCCAGAATTTTCGGATATGACAAAATACCTCCTACTATGGCTAAAGGAGATATATCAGTGGGGGGAAAACCCGGCAATCAAATTATAGAGGATGTTGTGAAGGATCTTTTAAATGGGATGGGTTTTAATGAGGTCCTCACATATTCTTTTATAAGCCCAAAGGCTATCGATATGATAAATCTTGGCAAAGATAGTACGAGAAGAGATATGATAAGACTTATAAACCCCCTTGGGGATGAAACCGGCGTTATGCGAACCAGCTTACTGCCGAACATATTAGAGGTTGCAGCCAGAAATATTAATCATAAAGTCAGTGATATGAAAGCTTTTGAAATCGGGCAAATTTTTATCCCAAGAGTGGAATCGGAAGGGGAATTACCACATGAAATTCCCAATCTGGTGATGGCTATGTACGGGGAAGAAGATTTTTTCACATTAAAAGGTGCTGTAGAAACATTATTAGACAATTTAGGGATTTGCGAATATGAATTTATTGCAGAAAAAAACAATTCAACTTACCATCCGGGCAGATGTGCTAATATTACCGTTGGGGATGAAGTTTTAGGAACCATCGGGGAATTGCATCCTACGGTGATAGAGAATTATGATCTAAATCGCAGGTGTTATTGCGGGGAATTGGATTTCAGTATCATACTGAAATTTACACAGACGGAAAAAACATATGAACCCTTGGCTAAGTATCCGTCAATAACCAGGGATTTTGCCGTTGTATTGGATAAGACCGTGTTGGTAAAACAAATTGAAGATATCATTAAATATAAGGGTGGAGAGATATTAGAGAGCTTTGAATTGTTTGATGTTTATGAAGGTGAACAAATTGAAGAGGGTTTAAGAAACATTGCATATACTATTACCTACAGAGATAGAGAACGTACTTTAACCGATGAGGAAGCAAATGCCGTTCATAGCAGTATTTTAAATGATATAAGTGAAAAACTTGGAGGAAAGTTAAGGTCATAGGCAGGAAATTTAAAACATATGGAGAAAATATATGTAATCTAGGTAAGGGCAGATGATTCTGTCTTTACGGTATTTCTTTTATAAAGGGGGCTGTTCTGAAAATGGAGCAAAAAAACAAAGTGACAGTTAAAATAAATGGCCAGGAATATTCTATTATTGGTGCTGAGCCTAAGGAATATTTGTTAAAGGTGAGCAGCTTTGTAGATGATAAAATGGAGACCATAGCCAAAGCCAATAAAAAACTCAGCACATCGATGATTGCCGTATTAACCTGTATTAATATTGCGGATCAATATATAAAGGCGAAGGGTTGTCTTGATGAGAGAGAGAAAGAGATACGGCAACCTCAGCAAGAAATTATGGAACTGGAAAAGCATATAGAAACTCTTCATAGTGAATTAAATGAAAAAGACAGGGCATATTCCGAACTTGAGAAAAAAATAGAAGAAATCGGAACCGATCAGCAAGAAGACGAGCAGACCGGCTTGTTAAAGAAGGAATTATTGGAAAAGGAAGATGATTTGGAGAAGGCACAGGCCCTGATTAATGACCTCCAGAATAAATTGTTTGCCAATCAAATTAAATTAGTTGAAACAACGAATGAATTGGACGAATGCATAAGAAAAAGCGATTTTCTAAAAAAATAATAGGATTTTACTATAAAATATAGGGGTAGTGATATAATAATATCGCTACTTTATTTATGATTTGACTATATTCCTACGGAGTAAATTAAGGTTGCGCCCAAGGGCACATCTGTTTATATTCCTGCGGAGTAAATTAAGGTTGCACCCAAGGGTACTCCTGTTTATATTCCTACGGAGTAAATTAAGGTTGCACCCAAGGGTACTCCTGTTCATGTTCCTACGGAGTAAATCAGGGTTGCGATACTTCGGAAAATAGGAGTTTATAGTATAAGAATTTTGCAAATAATATAGATAATTACAGATCAGAAGATTATAAGGCCTTAAGAGGAGAGACCGGAGATGCCGTTAAAATTTTTAATAGGATTTGGGATTTTTATAGGGTATTATGTGATAGTAGTCATCTTATTTTTAATCATAAAACTGCTTTTTCAACCCCCGAGAGAACTGTTCCGTAAAATGCTCCATATAATGTGTGCCATGTCAATATTTATACTCCTTCATAAATTCGACATATGGTATTTGGCTATTTTGAACTTAGCTGTATTTTCATTAGCATTATATCCGATAATAAATTATCTTGAAAGATTTCCCAAAGTGATGGAAGTCCTGATAGAAAGAAAAAAGGGCGAGATACGTTCAAGTTTAGTGATTATATTTACAGCGATGTCGATATTGATTGCCATATTTTGGGGGTGGCTCGGAGAACAGTGGAAGTATATAATAATTGCCTCCATCATGGCATGGGGTTTTGGAGATGCAACGGCGGCATTAATCGGAAAGGCCTACGGAAAAAATATAATTAAAAGTCGTTTTACAGATGGAAAAAAGACGGCGGAGGGTACGACTGCTATGGCTTTTGTAGCCTTTACGGCCATATTTATCATTCTTTTAATATATACATCATTTTCCTGGTACTTGTGTTTGTTGGCTGCATCGGTGGTGGCACCGCTCTGTGCTATAATAGAATTAATATCCCATCATGGCTTTGACACAATCACTGTTCCTCTTTCGGCAGCATTTTCATTATATTTTATTATGATGCTATTTTCTTTTATGGGGGTATAAAATGTCTGATTTAGATAAGGCCTCGGCTTCTAAGCGGGAAAGAACCCTGCTTATTTCTCTTTTAATCAGTTCCTTGGCCCCGATTGCAACGGGTATTCCTGCTATAATAAGCCGTTCCGCAACACAAATAGCAGATTTTTTACGGCGTACCGCCGAACTTATGGCTCTATTTGTATCTTGGCGGGTTTATCGTAAAATTTTTAAAAAGACGGATTCTGAAATAGGATCTGATCGTTCATATCGTGCTCGTATGGAGCAAATTGCCAATATGACCGTTATAGGGGCCATGACTTGTTCGGGTATTGCCATGTTTGTTGTAGGGGTGATCCGCTTATTCGTATATAAAGTAAGCGGCAATGTGATTATGGGACTCACAATAGCAATCTTAGGGCTATCGGTAAATTCATGGTTTTGGTGGCGTTATTCAACTATGATTCGGGAAGAATTTGATCTTGTAATCGCGGGGCAGCGAAATCTCTATCGTGCTAAGGTTTTTGTAGATACGGCTGTTGTCATAGCTTTAACCTCGGTTACCATTGCTCCAAACCATCCTATAACAAAATATATCGATGCTTTAGGCTGTATTATAGTTTCATTTTATTTACTTTATAACGGATTTGATATGTTACGAAAAAATAAGGTGGCGGAACATTCGTAGTGGTGTGACAGGTGACAGGGGCAGGTGACAGGGGGGTGACAGGGGGACGTTTCGCTTGTCATCTGGGATGATATGGATGACAGGGGATGACAGGTGTAATAGGATGACAAGCGAAACGTCCCCCTGTCATAATAGATAAGGGGGTTGGTAATATATGAGGGTATTAGATATGAGGGTAATAGAAGTATTAGCTCCGCTTTGGGAAACTATAAGGAGTATAATTCCTTTAACGGCCATAATGGCTTTTTTTCAGTTGGTAGTACTCAGAAAACCCATAGATAATTTAAAAGAATTTTTATTGGGTTTTATACTTGCGGTCTTAGGGTTGCATTTGTTTTTAAAAGGGGCAACTATGAGCTTACTGCCATTAGGGGATTCTGTCGGGAGAAATATACACATACTGGAAAGGAGATGGCTGATAGTAATAATAGCATTTATAATAGGTTACTTGGGTACGTTGGTAGAGCCGGCCCTAAAGGCCTTGGCATTAGAGGTGGAAGAATTGTCTATAGGAACCATTCGCTATAAAGTATTAATTCATGGAGTAGCAGTCGGATTTGGGCTGGGAATGGCTATAGGCGTAACCAAGATACTATTGAACATACCTTATATAAAAATAGTGGTTCCATTGTTGATATTAATAGTAATACTTGCGTTTTTTGCACCGGAACCTTTTGCTGCAATTGCCTTTGATTCGGCAAGTGCCACGACCGGCCCTGTCAATATTCCGCTGAATATGGCATTAGCCATAGGGCTTGCTACCGTAATAAAAACAGTGGACCCGCTCATATCGGGATTTGGAATTATAGGGCTTACGTCCATAGGCGCTATGATATCCGTATTGGTATTGGGTATATTTACTAAACTTTAGAGGAGGTAAAAGTTATGCTTGATGTAAGATGTATAGTGACTATTGTAGAGAGAGGAAAAGCGGACAAAATAGTAGAACACGCTAAAAAGGCGGGGGCATCGGGAGCTACAATCTTATATGGCAGGGGAACGGGAGAGCACGAGATTAAAAGGTTTTTGAATATTAATATAGATTCGTCCAAGGAAATCATAATTATACTGACGGAAGCGGAAAAATACAAACAGATTAAAAAAGCAATAATTGAGGCCGGCAGGATAAAGGAAGCAGGCACAGGCATTATATTTACGGTACCTGTATCGGATCTTACAGGGCTTCATCACAGGGGGGAATTCGATATATAAAAAAATTATGCGTTATAAGGGGGCAGACATACAGGCCTGCCCCTACTACTTGGAAATCGGATATCGGTTTGCCGGTATGCCTGAGCTTTTATAGCTTTGGAACTCCAATCTCCGATTTCTGATCTCCAGAACGTAGGGGTGGACCCATGTGTCCACCCTCGGCGTACGGGTCTATTCCTGGATGATAAGGGGATGACAAGGGGATGAGAAGGGGGTGACAAACGAAACGTCCCCTTGTCATCAAACCGCGATGAGAGTGTAAAACACAGCTATTTTAAATAACAATGTGACGCATAATCAAACAACCGCATTATATATCAATTCCTCAATGTAGCCTTCATTCTATCCTCACTCAGTATAAGCTCTATAGCATTTTCTATAGATTTAACCGCTATATCCGTATGCATCAAAAGCTTGCCGCTACATCCTTCCTCCTCAATGGTGGCTATGGATATTCCGCATATTTTAAACATCTCCACATCATTGACCCCATTTCCGACACAGATAGTACTCTTTGCATCCAATTCTTCTACTATTTTTTTCTTAAAGATACCTGCATTTTCCTTGGGAAAAGTTTTTACATCTACTCCTAAATTGTTGCATTGTGCCTTTACGGTTCCGTAGGTATCGGCAGTCAGTATATATATATCTGCAAAATTCTTGAGCTCAATCAAGGATTCCTTCACACCTTCAATCAACTTTCCGTCAACAGCCACCGTTCCGTTATAATCGAAAACAATGTTTTTTATTTTAACTTCACCCATACCTGGTATATCATAAATCAGCATAATTTTACCTCCATACTATTGCGTATATTTTTATTACATTTCATCCTAAGGCTATGCCCGGTACCATCATGACTTTGATTGCTTGCTGATTAGCCTGTTTTCCATCACTTGATTCTATCCCAAGGCCACGTCCAGTATCATCATGACAGTAAAACCCAACATAACACCTATAGTAGATATATGGGTGTCCGGGTCCCTCCGGGCTTCAGGAATCAATTCTTCCGCAACCACATAAATCATGGCACCCGCTGCAAAAGATAATGCATAGGGCAGCAGAACCTGCATTTTTATTACTAACAGGGCACCTAATACTCCGGCAATAGGTTCCACTATACCGGATAATTGACCGTACATAAAACTTTTAAATCTTGAAAGCCCTTCTCTCCTGAGGGGGACGGATACGGCGGCGCCTTCAGGAAAATTTTGAATAGCGATTCCCATCGCAAGGGCCATCGCACCTGCCAAGGATGCGGAAGGCAGTCCTGCTGCAATTGCACCAAAGGCGACCCCTACTGCCAGGCCTTCGGGTATATTATGTATAGTGATGGCGAGAACTAATAGAATACTTCTTTCCCAACCGGTTTTAATTCCTTCACATTTTCCTTCAGGCTGATTAAAATGCATATGGGGCAACAATTTATCTATTATATACAGAAAAACGCCTCCCAATACAAAACCTGCGGCTGCCGGTATCCATGGGGCTATGCCGGTCATTTCCGCCATTTCTATAGAAGGTTCCAGCAATGACCAAAAGCTGGCTGCAATCATAACCCC
>JALNXC010000061.1 GCA_023230535.1 Alkaliphilus sp.
ATATTATTAGGATGTATCCTGTCCGCAAGGTCGGGATCTATTTTTCTGAGTTTATTATGTATATATTCATTCCCCATATTTTCGGCTTCTTCCTGTAATATTTCCCTCAGTCTCCGGTTAGAGACGGATTGTGTAAAATCCATATCATAGATAAGAGAATTGATATACAGCCCGGTGCCGCCCACTATGATCGGAAGTTTTTTATTTGATATCAGATCATCGATTATGCCCTTTGCCAATCTCTGAAATTCGGCTACGGAAAAATTTTCATCGGGATTGATTATATCGATTAAATGATGTATAACACCCTTTCTTTCTTTCAAATTAGGTTTAGCCGTACCTATATCCATATTTTTATAGATCTGCATTGAATCTGCAGAGATGATTTCACCATTTAATTTATCGGCTAAGATTATACCCATATCCGTTTTTCCCACGGCCGTAGGCCCTGCTATAATGAGCAATCTTTTTTTCACTTGTTAACCTCCTACTGTATTCGCTTAAAATGCTTTTCAATATCATATTGCCTCATTGTCAAAATAATCGGCCTTCCGTGGGGGCAGGTTAAAGGCGGTACGAGGGTATGGAGTTCTTCAATCAATTGTTTTATCTCATAATGATCCAATTTATCCTTCGCTTTAATCGCTTTTTTACATGCTTTTTTGGCAATAGTATCCTCAAAATGCCCGGCGATATTATCATTGCCCCTCATTTCATCCAATATTTCATAAATAAAGGAAAAATCCTGAGGTTTTCCTAAGATCATAGGTACCTCTCTGATGATTACCGCATTGATGCCGAAATCCTCCATGTGAAAACCTAATTTAATAAATAAATCCATGTTATCGGATAATAATATATAATCTTCATTAGATAATTCCAACACTTTTGCTTCCACTAATTTTTGAGATACAACGCTTTCGTCTTCAATCTCTTTCAGAAATCTGTTGTAAAGCAATCTTTCGTGAGCCGCATGCTGGTCAATCAAATAGATTGACTGTTCTTTTTCTAAAATTATATAGGTGTTGAATATTTGCCCTATTATTTTATATTGGCTCGACAATGTATCTAAAAAGGAAGATTGTTTGGTATAATCTTCATCAATTTCATTTATCATTGCATCTTCGGTGATGTCCATATCCTCTACAATCTCTTTCGGATTACCGGTTTCTGCCGAAGATATGAACATAGGTTCCGATATTTGTTCTTCCCGGCATTTATGTTCCGTTACCTGTAATTTAGGTATAACCGAATCTTTTTCCAGGGTTTCGACTATGGATTTGTAGATGAATTCCTGTACCTGCCCTTCCTTTTCGAATTTTATTTCTGTCTTTGAAGGGTGAACATTTATATCTGTTTCGGAGGGGTCAATATTTAAGTTCAATATACAAACGGGATACCTATTGATAATAACCTTTTCCTTATATGCTTCCCCTATGGCCTCACTGATCAATTTGTTTTTTATATATCTGCCGTTGACATATATGATCTGTAGATTTCTGTTGCCCCTTACAAAGTTCGGTTGGCTTATATATCCCGACAACTTCATATCTGTCCCTTTTTCTTCTAAAAATATCAGATTTTTAAATGTATCCTTATCGAGTACGGATAATATAGCCTGAGATAATGCGTTATTTCCGGGAGTGGTGAATATGATTTCGTTATTGTTGATATATTTAAAGGTAATACCCGGGTTACTGAGTGATAATAAGGTGATAACTTTGCTGATTTTCATTGTTTCGGCAGAGTTTGATTTCATAAATTTCAATCTGGCCGGGGTATTAAAAAATAGATTTTTAACTATAACAGTGGTTCCCACCGGACAACCTACTTTCTTTGCAGCCTCGATTTTGCCCCCTACAATTTCAATCATCACTCCATGGGCCTGATCCGCCGTCCTTGTGATCATCTCTACTTGAGAAACCGCAGCGATGCTGGCTAAGGCCTCACCTCTAAAACCTAAGGAAAGGATACTGTTCAGGTCATCTATACTTGTTATTTTTGATGTGCTATGCCGCATGAAGGCCTGTTCCACATATTCTTCATCTATACCTATGCCGTTGTCCGATACGCGAATATATTTTTTACCCCCTTCTTTTATCTCCAATGTTATTATTGATGCACCCGCATCGATGGAATTTTCAATCAGTTCCTTTACTACCGAATGAGGGGCTTCTATCATTTCACCGGCCGCTATTTTATTGATTGTCAAATTATCCAACATTTCAATTTTTTTATTCATCGACAGCCTCCTTAAGTTGTGTGAGTTTCTCCTGAAACTCATACAGTATATTCAGCGCATCTATAGGTGTCGTTTCCAATAAATTTATATTTTTCAGCTCTTCTATTATCTCCATATCAACAAGGTCTTCAAATTTAAATTGTTCCATATTATTACCGGTAAGGGCAGTTTCCGCCTCCTTTAGGATATCGTTCATATCATCACCTTTATTGATATTCTTTTTTTCGAGATTTATCAGGATACTGCCGGCACGGCTTATAATATCCTGAGGTAATCCCGCTAATTTGGCGACTTGGATACCGTAACTTCTATCCGCACTGCCTTTCAAAAGCTTGTATAAAAATATGATATCATCCCTATCCTCTTTTACCGATACTTTGTAATTTTTGATTTTTTTATAGGTTTCGGATAATTTGGTCAGTTCATGATAATGTGTTGAAAAAAGCGACCTGGAATTGAGGGATTTGCATATATATTCTACAACGGACCATGCAATACTCAATCCGTCAAAAGTGCTCGTTCCCCTACCTATCTCGTCTATTATCAATAAGCTTTTTTCGGTGGCTAAATTGATGATGCTTGCCATTTCACTCATTTCTACCATGAATGTACTCTGCCCCCGGGATAAATCGTCATTAGCCCCGACCCTCGTAAAGATTCTGTCGGTTATGCCGATAATAGCCTTATTGGCGGGGACAAAGGACCCTATCTGTGCCATCAGGACGATCAGTGCCACCTGTCTCATATATGTGGATTTTCCCGCCATATTGGGGCCGGTGATTATCAAAAATTGTTCGTCCCCGGTACTGATATAGGCATCATTGGGGATAAACATCTCATCTCCCAATATCTTTTCAACGACGGGATGCCGCCCTTCCTTTATATCTATGGTTTCACTGTCGTCAACAACCGGCTTGATATAATTATTTTCTTCCGCTGTTTCCGCAAAAGAATACAAAACATCCAGCTCCGCCACCGCATTTGCGGTACGCTGTATACGCTCTATTTCAGCTAAAAGTATATTGCGAACCTGCACAAAAAGTTCATATTCAATATTTACAATTTTTTCTTCGGCTCCCAATACTTTTGATTCTATCTCCTTAAGCTCCGGTGTAATATATCTTTCACAGTTGGCCAAAGTCTGTTTTCTTATATAGCATTCGGGCACTAAATGTAGATTAGATTTTGAAACCTCGATATAATATCCGAATATTCTGTTGTATCCTATCTTTAAAGATCTGATATTTGTTTTATCCTTTTCTTCCTGTTCTAATCTTGCAATCCAATGCTTACCTTCCTTAGATATCTCCCGAAGTTCATCGAGTTCTTCGTTGTATCCCGGCTTAATAATTCCTCCATCCTTCAGTGCCAATGCCGGTTCTTCCAATATTGATATTTCAATAATATTCTTAACATCCTCCAAAAGATCTATATTTCCCAGGATTTTTCCTAATAATCCGGAAGATTGATCGACAAACAACTGTTTTATATCCGGTAAAAAAGAAACGGATCTTTTTAATGCTATTAAATCTCTGGGATTGGCAGAACCGAAGGAAATTTTACCGGCAAGCCTTTCAAGGTCATAAATTTGTTTTAAGTTTTCTTTTAATTCTTTTCTCAACAGAATATCATTTTTTAATATTTCAACCGCATACAACCTCTGATTGATATGTTCAATATCCAACAGAGGCTCTTCTATCCACCGTCTGATCATCCTCCCGCCCATAGCGGTCAATGTTTTATCCAGGATCCAAAGTAAGGAACCCTCTTTACTTTTTTCTCTGATTGTTTCGGTCAGCTCTAAATTGCGGCGTGTAGGTATATCCAGGGTCATTTTTTCATTCAAATCATATATATCGACCTTATTTATATGCGTTAAAACCCTTTTTTGAGTTGACTTTAAATAATGCAGCAAAGACCCGGTGGATTGAATACCTATATGGTCGGGGTGAAAGCCCAGGCCCTCTATAGATATTACATTGAATTGTTCTTTGATTCGACCGATGGAATATTCCTTTTCAAAGGTCCATGAATCATATTCGGATATAAAAACATTGAGCCTTTCGCCTACAGATTCTATAATATCGATATAATGTGATTCTCCATCAATAAAATAAATTATTTCAGAAGGTTCTATTCTTGTGATTTCGTCTATTATCTTCTGCTTTTTTTCCTTACCCGTTATCTGAGTACAGAGGAATTCCCCGGTAGAAATATCCGCATAGGTCAATCCGCATCCCTTAGCAGAAATATATAATGAAGCTAAATAATTATTTCTTTTATCATCTAATAGATTGGTATCTATCAATGTTCCGGGAGTAATGACCCTTATGACATCTCTCTTTACAATCCCCTTGGCTTCGGAGGGATCCTCAATCTGTTCACATATTGCAACTTTATATCCCTTTGAAATCAATCTGTCTATATAAGAATCCGCAGCATGATGAGGAACACCGCACATCGGTGCTCTGTCCGTTTTACCCCTTGCAGTCAGGGTTATCTCCAGTTCCCTCGAGGCTATCTCGGCATCCTCAAAAAATAATTCATAAAAATCCCCTAACCTGAAGAACATCAGGCAGTCCTTATGTTTTTCTTTCAATTTTGTGTATTGCTGCATCATAGGAGTTGATTTGCGCAAATTTATTCCTCCCCGTTAATTAGAATTTATATATAAATAACTTAGACATTTAATAAAAAATACATTGAACTCCGAATTCATATATAATTATATCAAATTTATTCTATAATCTTCCCATTTAAAAAGAAAGTTTTAGCTTCTATAATTTGTACTTGCACCAGTTCCCCCACTAAGTTTTCCGAGCCATCAAAATTGACCAATTTATTTCCCCTCGTTCTGCCCATATATCTGTTCGGGTTTGTCTTGCTCGGGCCTTCAACCAACA
This sequence comes from Alkaliphilus sp., assembly GCA_023230535.1. Lineage (GTDB taxonomy): Bacteria > Bacillota > Clostridia > Peptostreptococcales > Natronincolaceae > JAAZJW01. Next base: position 5,146 of record JALNXC010000061.1, read on the forward strand.
CCTCTACAGTCCTATTCAAATAGTTTTGATTGATCTCCGCACTGATTTTATTTATTTTTTCCAGTAAACGATTAAACCTGTCCCGTTTTGTTTCCTTATCTACCCTGCCCTCCATTTTTGCCGCCGGTGTGCCCTGCCTTACGGAATATAAGAATGTAAACGCGGAATCATATCCGACCTTCTCTACTATATCCAAGGTGTGTTGAAAGTCCTCTTCCGTTTCGCCGGGGAACCCGACTATAATATCCGTAGTCAATCTGATATCGGGTATTCTATTCTTTAATTTCTCAATTAGAGATAAATATCTCTCTTTCGTATATTTTCTGTTCATAGCCTTTAAAATACGATTGCTGCCCGATTGAAACGGCAGGTGCAGATGTTCGCAAACCTTATCACATTCGGCCATGGCATCGATTAAATCATCGGATAAATCTTTGGGATGTGATGTCATAAATCTGATTCTCTCTATTCCCGGAACTTTATTTAATTCCCTCAATAAATCCGCAAAACCGATACTTCCGTTCAATGTTTTACCGTATGAATTCACATTTTGCCCGAGAAGCATAATTTCTTTTGTTCCGCCTGCGGCAAGCCCGGCAGCTTCTTTTATTATATCTTCCACTTCCCTGCTTCTTTCCCTTCCCCTTGTATAGGGAACAATACAATAAGTGCAAAAATTATTGCAGCCGTACATAATATTAATAAATGCTTTTGATTTGTATCTGCGGTTAGCAGGTAACCCTTCTATTATATTACCTTCATTTTCCCATACTTCTATGAACATGTCTTTAGATTTCATGGATTTCATCAACAGTTCGGGAAATTTAAACAGATTATGTGTGCCGAAGATCAGATCTACATGTCTATATTTATTTTTTATTTTTTCCACCACGTGGGGTTGTTGCATCATACATCCGCATACGACTATTATAAGATCGTTCTTTTTTCGTTTCAAGCCCTTCAATGCTCCTAAATTTCCATATACCTTTAACTCGGCATTTTCTCTGACACAACAGGTATTATATATGATCAGATCCGCTTCTTTTTTATCGTCTGCAGCTATATACCCCATATTTTCAAGTATACCGGATAATACTTCCGAATCGTGTTCATTCATCTGGCATCCATAGGTTACGGTGAGATGTTTCCTCCTCCTCCCGGTCTTTGCAAAGTATTCATCGTTCCATGATTTCATCACTTTCATGAATCTTGTTTGCCTTTTTATTTCTTCCGGTGAGATATCGTGTTTTTCTTTCTCGTCCATATTACATCCTCCTATATATCTAACCATATATGATAGATCATATAATACTTTAAATCAACTGATTTTTACAATAACTTTAACAGCACTAATTGCAAATTAAAATGAAACACTTTTTTTGTTATAATGTTATCTTATTTGTAACGTTTTCTACTTCTCCCCATTTTATCCTGTTTGTTTCATTTAATTATACAACTCGCTAATAACTTCAACAGATTATATATGATTATATATCAAAAATTAAGGTAAATTCGAATTCGAATGGCATATTTAAACCGCCCGATTATATTTTTATCTATTATGATGTTCATATAAAATTATATTACACCCATATAGATATTTAAATTCGTGTTTTTAAATATGCGCCGGAAGAATGTTTTCAAAAAAAAACAAAGAGCTCTCAGCCCTTCATTTTTTATCACAGTTTTGCGTTGCATATCTGATTATTGTTGTGTTGTTATTATTAACCTGTTGTTTTTATGCATTTTCTCCATCTACATCAACAGTTTCCTCTGTATCAACAGCCTCTTCCGTATCGTCTACTTCCTTCGTATCAA
>JALNXC010000062.1 GCA_023230535.1 Alkaliphilus sp.
AACAGGAGTGCCTGTGGTGCGAATTTTAGGTTTTTTACTTGAAGGGAGCTGTTGGAACCATCAAAATTTAAAACCGCGATGAGAGTGTAATATATAGATATTTTAAATATACGATACGATGCATCATTAGACAAATGTTCATGTTGCCTGTCGGATTAAAATTGATTGATAAAACGCATATCATTTTCAAATAATATACGAATATCATCGATCCCGTATTTTTGCATGGTCAAACGATCTATTCCCATGCCGAACGCAAACCCGCTGTATATTTCAGGATCTATACCGCAATTTTTGAGCACATTCGGATGAACCATCCCTGCGCCCAGGACTTCAATCCAACCAACTCCTTTACATACGCTACATCCTGTCCCTCCGCATTTAAAACATGTTGCGTCAACCTCTGCGCTAGGTTCTGTGAACGGAAAGTTATGCGGCCTGAATTTCATTTGGGTGTCGGGCCCGAAGAAATGTTTTGCAAATACCTCTAAGGTACCCTTTAAATCGCCCATGGTTATACCTTTATCCACTACAAGGCCCTCAATCTGATGAAACATGGGGGAGTGGGTAGCATCCGGGGTATCATTTCTGAAACAGCGCCCTAAGGAAACAATTCTTATAGGGGGCTTGGTCTTTTCCATAACTCTGACTTGTACCGGTGATGTCTGTGTCCTTAAAATTACATTTTCATTTATATAAAAGGTGTCACTCATATCTCTGGACGGATGATTTTGAGGTGCATTTAGAGCATCAAAATTATAATACACCGTTTCTACCTCCGGTCCTTCTGCGACCTCAAATCCCATGCTTATAAATATTTTCTTTAAATCATCCATAGCCTGTGTAAGGGGATGCCTCCGCCCTGTTCTTATTTTTTTTCCGGGCATCGTAACATCAATCGCCTCGGATTGTAATTTTTTTTCTAATTCCCTGTCCTTGATAGCTTTCTTGGCTTCTTCCAATGTATTTTCTATGTTTTCCCTGACTATATTGGCTATCTTCCCTATCAAGGGGCGTTCTTCCGCACTCAATGCCCCCATACCCCGCAATATTTTGGTTAATTCGCCTTTCTTGCCTAAGTAATGAACCCTAGCCTTTTCTAAGATAGCCATAGAATCAGCCTCGTTAATTTTTGATATGGCCCTTTCTTTCAATTCTTTCAGTTTTTCTTCCACAATGAGTCTCCTTTCCAATTTAACATATAAAAAAAGCCCCATCCCAAAAGGGACGAAGCCTCTACTCCGCGGTACCACCCTAATGGCCTGCTATATTCAATCAACAAACCACTTTATAACATTAACGATGTCAATCGATAAAACCTACAACCCCAGTCAAGGATTCAGCTTTACAACTCCGGAGCGAACTTCCTCTATACTTATTTTAAGACAATCTCAGCCTGTGTTGCCTTTTCTCTTTTAAAATAGTTTATAGTCTACTTTTCTCCATCAGTGTTTTTATTTATTTAATTTATTCATCTATTATTAATTATCAATCGATAGTTTTTTATACATGATATAGGCTATAACGGAACCTGTCAACTCAAATAGCTTCCAAAATATATCGCGAGTTTTCATTGTTCCACTTCCCTTCTTTTAAGCCGCCGTATACATATTATAGCATAGCTTAAAATTTGAAACAAGGTTGGTTTATACAAAGAAATGGAATTATTTAAATATTTTTACTTCTTTATTTTAAATACCTATCCTCAACGACTTTATATATTAAAATACCGGCAGCTATAGCTGCATTTAGGGACTCCACCTTGCCTAAGATAGGGATTATAACCTTTTCATCCACATCGGACAATATTTTTTTATCAATTCCATTTGCTTCATTACCGATTACTATACCGATGTTTTTGTCATAATTAATATCAACATAGATTTTATCAGTGTCCAAATCTGCCGCTATTAATTTTACATTCTTTTTCTTCAGATATTTTATCCACGTATCATCTTCACATTGTATAATGGGTAAATAAAATACGGCTCCCATTGTAGCCCTAAGGACCTTATCATTATAAGGGTCAACGCTTCCTTTCGTCATTATTAAAGCATCAACCCCGGCACCTTCGGATGTGCGTATAATTGTTCCCATATTTCCGGGATCCTGTATTCTATCTAATATAACAAAAAATAATTTTTTATCCTCTCTTAACTCTAAATCTTCTAAAGTTATATTCCTCATATTAACTACAGCCATAATGCCCTGAGGGCTTTCGGTAGCAGCTAACTTAATAAATAATTTATCAGATACTTCATAAATAATATAATCTTTTTCAGAAATTCTGTTCAGCAAATCCGTACCATTTCGGACCTTATGTAGATCCTTGCTGTAAACAATATATTCAATATCCACATTGTGCCTTAAACATTCATCAACTATTCTTACTCCCTCAACTATAAACTGTAAATTTTTTGTTCTTTGTTTTTTGAGTCGAAGTGATTTTATATATTTAATTATTGCATTATTTTCACTGCTGATCAATTTTGCCTTCATTTAATCACCGAATTTATTTTGATACCCATTGCTCAACTGCCCAACCATTCAACTATGCGTTTAATTTTTGCTTCGCTATCTCAGCCAATTGGGCAAAACCTTCTTTGTCATAAATAGCCATTTCCGATAACATTTTTCTATTCATTTCAATACCCGATAGTCTCAAGCCATTCATAAATCTTGAATAAGATATGCCATTTAGCCTAGCGGCGGCATTTATTCTCGTAATCCAGAGTTTTCTAAAATCTCTTTTCTTTAGTTTTCTGCCTATATACGCATTATTCAATGCCTTCATAACAAATTGATTAGCAGGCCTATACAATTTACTTCTGCCGCCTCTGAAACCCTTTGCTAATTTTAAAACTTTTTTATGTCTTTTGTGAGCCGTCTTCCCGGTTTTTACTCTAGCCATTATCTGTTACCTCCTTCTTTTCTGCATCTATTTATATGGTAATAATTGTGCAATTCTGCTCTGATCGCCCTTAAACACAATCCGGGCCTTCTGAGTTTTCTTTTTCTCTTGGGCGACTTTTTAGTTAAAATGTGGCTTCTGTAAGCCTTACCTCTCTTAAGTTTACCTGTAGCTGTTTTTTTAAATCTTTTTGCCGCTCCTCTGTGAGTCTTCATTTTTGGCATTCATATTTCCTCCCCTCGAATTATTCATTTTTTGGAGCTATGATCATAATCAACTGTCTTCCTTCCAGCCTTGCTTCCCTTTCCACGGTACCTACTTCACCCAATAGGGCAGCAAATTCTCTGATTACGCTTTGACCTTTGCTCGTATTACTGAGTTCTCTACCTCTAAATCTTAAGGAAACCTTAACCTTATCTCCATTTTTTAAAAATCTGCCGGCTTGATTCACCTTAACATTTAAATCATGAGCCTCAATGTTCGCACTTAATCTTATTTCTTTAATATCCACTACTTTTTGATTTTTTCTTGCTTCCTTTTCTCTTTTTGCCATCTCATATTTGTATTTACCATAGTCCATAATTTTACAAACAGGCGGTTTTGCTTTAGGTGCAATCTTTACCAAATCCAGATTCCTGCTGTTTGCAATCTTTTGTGCTTCCCTGGCCGACATAATTCCTAATTGTTCGCCATCCGGGTCGATTAGCCTTATTTCCTTATCCCTGATATCCTCGTTAATTTGCTGATCATTAATTTCTTTAATAGTCTGACACCTCCCCTATTTTTTAAAAACATTATATTACTTAGATAACTTTTACGGCGCTTATACATGCATATTTTTATGCAAAAATATAGCGGATAGTTGGACTATCCGCATAATTTCAATATAATTGCAAAATGCAAAATAATTGATACAATCACCATATTAACCCAACTAGCCGGAGCTGTAAGGTGAGAAGCGGATATCTTCTACTTTATTTACTTATATAGTCTACCAATGTATAAATCTTTTGTCAACACATATTCTGATAATTATATTGTATTTTTTTTCTGTATTTTTGTATTTATACCAATTATGTTTACCTTTATTTTGGGTAAGCTAACATCAAAGACTACAAAAAGGTTGGTGACTACATGAAGAGAAAAATAACCAGATTTATTCTTTATATATTTATAGCATTAACTGTTATATCTAATGTTTTTCTGTTTGCAAATTTTAAATTTAACAACACATTCACCCTGAAAAATAACATGTTAATCCTGGGTATAACTGTTTTGCTATTTATTTATTATATAAGATTGAACAAAAATCCACAATATGCCCATGCAATCGTAAATACGGAGAAAAAGGATAAGGATCAAAATTCTAACGAATTTTTCACTAAACCGAAAACCACTTTTAAAGATGTTGCAGGATTAGAAGGAGTTAAAGATGAATTAATAGAAGTTATTGATTTTATCAATAATCCGGAAAAATATAAAAAAATGGGTGCCAGAATTCCTAAGGGAATATTATTTTATGGGCCTCCCGGAACAGGCAAAACTCTACTTGCCTCTGCCGTAGCCGGGGAAACAAAATCTACATTTTTTTCGGTCAGCGGTTCTGAATTTGTTGAAAAATATGTGGGTGTAGGCGCTAAAAGAGTCCGTGATCTTTTTGAAAAGGCCAGAAAAGAGGCTCCAAGTGTTATTTTTATTGATGAAGTTGACGCCATCGGAGCTAAACGCCATTTAGACAGCAATAACGAAAAGGACCAGACATTAAACCAGTTGTTGGTTGAGCTGGACGGATTTAATGCGAATCAAACAGTGGTAGTTATTGCGGCCACCAATAGATTGGATCTTTTAGATGAAGCATTGTTACGCCCCGGTAGATTCGATAGACATATGTATATAAGCAACCCTAACGTAAAAGACAGGGAAAAAATTTTGAAAGTACACACAAAAAATAAACCTTTGGACCCGGGCATAAATATCACTGATTTGGCGCGTAAGACCCATGGTATGAGCGGAGCCCATTTATCCAATATTGCAAATGAAGCTGCAATCATAGCTGTTAGGGAAAATAAACGCATGATCACAGTATCCCATTTTGAACAAGCTATCGAAAGAATAGTTGCGGGACTGGAAATAAAAAATCCCACTATTCTATACAAAGAAAAAGAAGTTGTCTCCTACCATGAAGCCGGACATGCCCTTATAGGAAAAATATTAAATACGGATATGGTACAAAAAGTGTCCATTGTTCCGAGAGGTCATGCCCTGGGCTATGTCATTCATATGCCGCAAGATGATCGATACATTTTAACTAAGGAAGAATTATGTAATAAAATTATGGTGATGCTCGGCGGCAGAGCAGCCGAAGAATTAGTTTTTAAGCATTTGTCCACCGGGGCAAAAGATGACCTGAAAAAGGTTACCGAGATTGCAATGCAGATGGTATGTGATTACGGAATGAGCAATTTGGGCTTCATTCATAACGAACCTAATATGATACACTCATTGAGTGATTCTATAAATCAGGAAATCAACAAAATAATAGATGAGTGTTATAAAATAACATATGATTATTTATCGGAATACAGAGACGAGTTAGAAAAGATATCTATTGCTCTTTTGGAAAAAGAAGCCCTAAATAAAACAGAATTGGATGAACTGTTAGATGACTTTTTGTCGGCTCCCGGGCTTAGAAATAAAGAAAAAGAGTTGGAGGCCTCCTTAACATAGCAAACAAAACAGAAGGGGCTGTCGCACTAAATAAATAGTACGCAGCCCTTTTTACCTTTTGTTGTTTTGGGGAACGAAGACTGAAACACCGGTGCACCAAAACGATTATAGTTTTCCTTCAATCTCTTTGACGATACCGCCGATAAAAACTTCAACCGATGCAACACCTAATTCCCCTTTATCTCTTGATCTGACGGCTACTTCTTCCGATTCTATTTCCTTGTCTCCGATTACCAGCATATAAGGTATCTGTGACAGCTGTGCTTCCCTTATCTTGTATCCTATCTTTTCATTTCTGGCATCTACTTCTACACGTATTCTTTTTTCTTTCATCTTTTTTTCAAGTTCCAACGAATATTGTATATGCTTATCCGTGATAGATAGTATCTTTACCTGAACCGGGGCAAGCCAAGTTGGGAATCTTCCCGCATAATGCTCTATCAAAATCCCGATAAACCTTTCTATGCTGCCGAATATTACCCTATGCAACATTATGGGCCTGTGACTTTCACCGTCCGCTCCTATATAACTTATATCAAATCTCTGCGGCATTTGAAAATCTAACTGGATTGTCCCGCATTGCCATGTTCGTCCGATGCAATCCTCTAAATGAAAATCTATTTTAGGACCATAAAATGCACCATCTCCTTCATTGATCTTATATGGCAGTTCTTTTTCTTCCAGGGCGGCTCTCAAGGCCTCTACCGCAATATCCCATTCCTCATCCGTACCCATAGCATCCTCGGGTTTTGTAGACAGTTCAACATGATATTTAAACCCAAAAACGCCATATACATAGTCTACAAAATCTATTATCCCGATTATTTCGTCCTTGATTTGCCCCGGCAATGTGAATAAATGAGCATCATCCTGTGTAAAACTTCTGACCCTCATAAGCCCATGCAATACACCTGATAATTCATGCCTGTGCACTATCCCAAGTTCTCCCATTCTGATAGGCAAATCCCTGTAACTGTGCCTTTTCCTGTTATACATTAATATGGCGCCGGGGCAGTTCATCGGTTTTACGGCATAATCCTCACCATCTATCTTTGTAAAATACATGTTTTCTTTATAATGGTCCCAATGCCCCGATTGCCTCCAAAGTTTTTCGTTTAAAATGATAGGCGTTTTTATTTCCTCATACCCGCGTTTTGCATGTTCCTCTTTCCAAAAATCTTCTAATATATTCCTTGTAACCATTCCCTTTGGATGAAAGAACGGAAAACCCGGCCCTTCTTCACTCATGCTGAATAGATCCAGCTCCTTGCCCAGTTTCCTGTGGTCCCTCTTTTTAGC
>JALNXC010000063.1 GCA_023230535.1 Alkaliphilus sp.
ATCCCGAAAAAAGGTTATCTGATAGCCAACAGAGATGATAAAAACGTAAACGAGATTATACACGGAATTGAATGTAATTTAATCACATACGGAATCAACAGCAACAGCGACAGCACATTTATAGCTAAAGATATTATTTTTACCAAGGAAGGGCTTCCCGTCTTCAATGTGGAATTCAACAACCGAAACATCGGGACTTTTGAATTAAACATTCCGGGGGAACATAATATATACAATGCTCTGGCATCTATCGCCACAGCCCATATATTAGGGGTGGACCCATCCGAAATAAAAAAATACATAAAAAAATTTAAAGGAATACATAGGAGGTTTGAAATTTTAGGCGAAGTTAAGGGATGCAAAATAATAGATGATTATGCCCATCATCCCGCCGAAATCAGGGCCACGTTGGAAGCAGCACAAAATTATCCTCATCGTAAAATATGGTGTGTATTTCAACCCCATACTTTTACCCGCACGAAGGCATTGCTGAACGGTTTTGCAAGCTCATTCGACAATGCGGATCATGTAATAATAACGGATATTTATGCAGCAAGAGAATCGGATACGGGTGAGATTAACAGTGAAGCACTGGCAAATAAGATCAAGGAACATAATTCCGAAACCGATGTTTATTATATGAAAGATTTTGATAAAATTTCCGAATATATATATGATAATATGGAACCGGGAGATATTGTATTGACCATGGGTGCGGGCAATGTATATTTTATAGGGCAAATGATGTTGAACTTATATGGATAAAAACGGGCGGCCACGGGCCGCCTCTGTTATTTGTCAGTTTTATCTTTTAAATAAATCTCTATCTCTTAATACTTAACTCCTTGATCGGTTCAAGTAAAAGTTATTTGTCTGTTTCATCCTTTGAATAAATTTCTATCAGGAGTCCCCTCGTTGCCGTAGGGTCATGAAAAAAATAATCTCCGGTTTTCTCGCGACGAGGTTCCCCCGGGAGTACATTCATATTTATATCCTCCACTTTAAAGCCTACCGCACCCGTAGCAAGTTTCATGGCCGTTTTCAGGGTTATATCCGTCTTTACATATTTAAATGCCGAACCTATTACATTGGGTAATTTAGGACCCAATACTTTTTTTGCCGCAGATATTAAAAATTCCTGTTGGGCTTTTACTCTGCCTAAATCCCCATATCTATCTAATGCCCCGCTACCCTTATTGGGTTGCCGATAACGTAAAAACTCCACGCTCTCAGCTCCGTATAATACGTGATGACCCGCTTCAAAATAAATATGGGTCGGCGGGTCTGAATATTCATCGTCATATTCCATCTTTTTAGGAATATACACCGGCACTCCATCTATGGAATTAACTATAGCTTCCACACCCTTATAGGTGACCGTTACGTAATAATCTACCGGAACATCGAATAATAGGCTGCTCACTACGGTTTTTACCCCTTCGGCACCATGAGCACCATAAGCAGCGTTTATTTTTTTCTGATCCGCCCTATCATATCCCTTTCTTACCAAATAAGTGTCCCTGGGTATGGAAATCATATCCAGATTCTTACTTTCGGGATCGAAGGACATGAATATCATTGTATCGCTTCTTGGACCTTCTAATCCCAAAACGACGAAATTTATTCTTTTACTATTTTTAACCAATTTTAAAAGTCTGTCTAATTCCACTCCATTATCTTCAATTTCACTATCATCAATAATCACAACCGGCAAATCCTTAGAAGAATCATCCTCTTTTATATATTTACTGAATGACCAAGCGAGTCCGCTAAATATAATAACAAAGGCAAGAAAAGTAACTGCGAATACTTTCCAGAATGTCTTCATCTTATTCACTTCCTTATTGTAGTAATTGTAATATTAGATTAAATTGATACAGATTATAGTATGTAAGACGCGGCCGGCATCAAATAAGTTCCTCTTCCATGCTCGGGCTTTACATCTTATTTATTATAACAAATTCCGATAAAATAATCTATCAATAAATAATTAATACTTTATGAACAAAATATTACCTTTTGTTTACTTTAATTTAATCTGGCATAAAGCCCTTTGAATATAAATATATTATTATTAAAAAGCAACTTCGCGTTTAAGGGGTGAAATAATGCGTTTCTTAATAATGAAGAAAAATCATGTCTGTATTTTGGCAACAATAATCGGTATATTAATCATTGGAGGAATTATTTTATTGATCAGATAATACTTTTCTATTATCTAAAAAAGCAGTGAAGGACCGGAACCTTCACTGCTTTAAAAATAAACCTTCATGAGAACTATTGATTTTTTAAACATCATAAATTCAAAAATTACACTGCATCGCATCCCCTGTTTTAGGATCAATTGTCAATATCCAATAACCATAGGATTCTATATTAACAGGCACATTATCACATGGATGCCAATAGGCAAGTTTTTCATCTACTTCAAATGGCTGTTCCAATGGCAAATTTCTACCTAATATACCATAAGCATAGTTTTTAGCCTTATTATTTTCATCATAACAAATACCGAATATATGGTGTTGATGTATATACGCTATTTGTGCCACTTTAGAAATATTATGATCTATAAATTCCTTCAAACTATCCAAATATGAAATAAAAGGCATGTAAGCCCTGTACATGGTTTGGGTATCATAGGGAATTTGCCACCAGGTATAATTTTCTAAATTTTCAACAAATGGTTCTATCTGCAAGAAATCCTTCAGCGAATTTTCTATGTATGCTTGCATTTGGTCCTCATAATCATCTCCTATTTCCGTAGAACTGTCATCCCCTTGCTCAATTTCCGGTTTAGCGGATTTTTCATCTCCATGTTTTTTTTCGGTTTCCCTTACGATTTTTTCATCCTCTTTTGTGATCTCTACCGAAGTTTCTTCCATAACCTCTTCCGCGATTTCTTCCGTAATCTCTTCCTCAGATTCTTCTATGACTTCTTCTATAATTTCTTTTTCAGATTCCTCGACGATCTCTTCTGTGATTTTTTCTGCGGCCCTCTCCGTGATTTCTCCTATGATTTCTTTCCCTGCCTCCCCGGTAGCTTCTTCTATTATGATTTCTTCTATGGCTTCTTCTATAATTTCTTTTTCAGATTCCTCGACAACCTCTTCCGTAATTTCCCTCACAGGACTTTCTATAATTCCTTCTATAACACCTTCCGCAGTTTCCCCTGCGAATTCTTCCATAATTTCTTCCGCCGGTTTATGATATTGTGCTGCTTCTTCCCCGGCCATTTTTTCCTCATCCAATGGAATATATAGATATTTGCTCAATGCATATTGCCAGGAACCCGCACCGGGCCTCTTTTTATCCATGTAACCTGCTAAGGGTGTACATAACTTGCCCTTCCCTTCCTCGTTCCGTGCAACTGATACCAGCACATCAAAATTATCTATCTGTTCCGCAGATTCCTTTACATTTTCCGGATTGAATTCGCAAGTTGCCTCCCCTTTTCCTTTTTCGTCTACCTCCATAGGCCCGATCTCTACTATGATAGGTGCTCCATCCGTCTTTGTATTGATTAAGTACCACATATATCTCCTGCCGTTGCTGCTGCTCTTTAAGTTTTGACAATAAATAGATAATAGTCCTTGATTGTTTTTAATTTCAATCTTTGCATATCCTTTTGCCTCTTCATTTTCATGTGCGCCGAAACTTTTATCTTCTAATTCAAACATAATAAAATATCGTCTATACCGCCTCTTCACATTATTTTCCTCCTTTTTATACATATATATATTAAATATATGTAGAGAATAGAAAATAATTTACAAATTGTTATAGATTTTTGCCAAACTATTGGATAAAAGTGCATATTCTTCAATAGTCAGAGTTTCTCCCCTGCGGTTCTCATCTATATTGCTTTCATACAATATTTCCTTCAGTAAATTTTTATCTAACTTTAGATTTCCTGTATTTAAGGCATTTAATATAGTTTTTCTTCTTTTCCCAAAGGCATCTCTTATCAAGGCAAAAAATAGGTCTTCCTCCTGCACATAAACCTTTGGCTCCTTCAATATTTCCAATTTAATAATTGCGGATTCTACATTTGGCTGCGGAACAAATACCGATGGAGGTACATTCAATAAAATATTCGGTTCGGAATAATATTGTACTGCAATAGATAGGGAACCGTAGTCCTTTGTCCCCGGCTCCGCCTGCATACGCCGGGCAACCTCTTTTTGAACCATTACGGTCAAGGATTCTATGGGAACCTTCTCCTCCAGAAATTTCATAATGATGGGAGTCGTTACGTAATAAGGCAGATTCGCAACCACCTTGATTTTTTGATTTTGAAACCTTTCACCGATCAATTTATGTAAATCGATTTTTAAAATGTCCTCATTTATTATTTCTATATTTGAATAATCCTTTAATGTGTCTTTCAAAATAGGAATTAGGGCTTTATCAATCTCAACAGCCACAACAAACCTTGCGGCCTCCGCTATATATTGAGTCAAACTGCCTATGCCGGGACCTACCTCGATAATACAATCCTCTTTTGTTATCTCCGCAATTTTAATTATTCTTTCCAATATATTCCGGTCTATCAAAAAGTTCTGTCCAAGGCTTTTAGAAATTTTAAAACCGTGCCTGCTCATTATTTCTTTGATTTTTTTCGGCGATGATATTTTGTTCAAAATTTTCACCTGCTTTTATTGAATTCTTCGTCTAAAAAGACCAAGGGGTCACAGATACCGAGAAAAACCAGAAGGGTCAGGTACAGTGGTTCTTTTTCCGTTTCATAAAAAATAAGCCAGGGAAGCCCTGACCTATTTTAATATATACACCTTTACTGTTCTTCTACCGAATTTTTTTACAGCCTGAGCACTCTCAAAGAAAAGATCAATCTTATTTCCTTTTATGGATCCGCCTCTGTCCTCGGCACTGGCATATCCATAATCCGAGGTTTTATCGATAGATTCTATATAGAGTTTAGTACCTAAAGGAATTACATTAGGATCTACGGCTACTACACCCGGCCTTAGTTTCGTACCGCTTGCCGTTATACCGTAATATTTATCACCGGGCCTTTTTCCCGTACTTTGAAAACTCATATCGTATGCTGTGGCATTCATAGTTATAACTTTAGAATATCTTATATTGTCTCCCCTTGAAGTTGCTACCATGGTCAATGTTCCCTTTTCAACAATTTCATTGACAGCATCTTCAACAATGTTCTCCTCTATGACTTCCCTTTCGACCTCTATACCATCCTCATAAAGCACTTCAAACTTTATTTCTTTTAATCCCTTTTTGCCTTCCTGAATTTTCTTGGTTTTTCCCTTTTCCAGACTGTCATTGTTTTTAAATACTGTCTGAAAAGGCAACTCCTGAGTTTCAACCGCAACCTCCCGGGTGACCCTCGTAATTTTTATCACTTGGCCTTCCCGGACAGATTCCTCTAGCCTTGGTTCAATTCTGTCTTCTTCTTTAAGTTTTATATTAAGTGAGTCTATCAGACCCTTTACATCGGTCTGTGTGGTAAATATACTTTTTTCTACCTGCCCATCAACAAGCTTTATTTCGAAAGCTCTATGAATTGTTATTTTCATCCCATCCTCTATCTTTTCACTCATCTTCGGAATAATTTTATCGTCGTCCCCAATTGTGATGTCTTGTTTTTCCAAAACATCTCCTACCGTACCCGCTAGAGTTGAAACCTGAATCTCCTGTCCATCATATGCAATCACAACTGTCTTCCGGGACCCTACAAAGGCAGCCCCTAATAACAATAGTGCTACTACGATAGCTGCAATAAGTATTTTTGTATCAAAAAACTTATTGCGGCTCAGGTGACTTTCCATAAATCTTCCTCCTATTCATTTTAATTGAGGATGAAATTTTACTATATTCTATTCTATATTTTTATTTTTGTCAACTTTTTTGTAATGATTTTGTAATACATTTGTAACAAGTTCATTATAAATCTGCAGGTTTGTAATCCATAAAGCATTTTTTATTATTTCCATATTAATAATTCTTAATCCTTGTCTATTCTGAATAATTTTTTAGTATTTATTGTGGTTTGGCGTGCAACTTCCTCAATGGACATCTGTTTTGCCTCCGCCACTCTCTGCGCGACAAACCTCACATAAGCCGGTTCGTTTCTCTTTCCGCGATATGGCACGGGAGCTAAATACGGGCTGTCGGTCTCTACTAAGAGCCATTCCAATGGAATCTCCTTAGCAACCTCATAGGATTTTCTGGCATTTTTAAATGTGACCGGCCCCGCTAAAGATATATAAACACCCATTTTTACATATTCCCTCGCCATTTCTACACTGCCGGAATAACAATGCATAACACAACCGGGATTCCCCACATCATATTCCTTAAGGGTATCAAAAACTTCTCCATGTGCATCCCTGGCATGTATTATTATAGGAAGATCAACTTCCTTTGCCAATTCCAGCTGTTCTTTGAACCATTTTCTCTGAATATCCCTTGGGGAATGGTCGTAATAAAAATCTAAACCTATCTCTCCTATAGCGACTACTTTTTCTCTGTTGGTTAAAGCCCTAAGTACCTCTATGGTATCTTTATCCATATCTTTTACTTCATGCGGATGTACTCCTACGGCCGCATATATCATATCGTATTTTTCCGATAGATTGACCGCCCTTATGGATGTGTTTAGATCCGCTCCCGGGTTGAGTATATATTGTATATTATTCTGTTTTGCTCTTTTTATGACACCATCTCTATCTTTATCAAATCGCTCATCATCTAAATGAGCATGACTGTCGAATAACATAATTTCCCTCCTTTCTGCATACTGTTCAATCATCGTTTGGCTAAGTATTACATGATTGTTTATCCATGCATTACAATGTAACATATAAAATTTAATATAAAAATACACGTTCATACTAGTTTCGAATATGAATAACTCTTACAGTTCGTTTCAATAAAAAATCCTAAAA
>JALNXC010000064.1 GCA_023230535.1 Alkaliphilus sp.
AAGGTGTCAAGGGGACGTTTCGGTTGTCATCAAAGAGGGTGTCCTTTTGACACCCTCTTTGATGACAACCGAAACGTCCCCTTGACACCATGATGACAACCGAAACATCCCCTTGACACCTTTTAAGATGGTGTTGCTATTATGTTTGCATTGTTTTGTGCGTGATTTTGCCTGTGTCCGTATTGCTTTGCGCAGGGTTTTTATTATTTTCATCACTCCCTGTGCAATTATTATATACTTTTTAGACGGTAGGGGGTAGGGGTTTGTTCCATTATTTTTATTGGAGGATATTTTTTACGATATTTTTTCGTTGTAATACCTATAACGGTTTAATAAAAACAATAGTTGTTCATATGAAGGGGGATCATGGTGAAAAAAGATGAAAAAGTATTGTCTGATATAAGCATATAGATGGAAATCCTGATTTTACCAATGCAATACTATATTTACATCTAGTATAATAATGTTTAGATTATGAGCAACCGAGGTGGTAAATATGGACAAGCACTATAATAGACTCGGCATAAATTTGCTTATTCTTTCTGCCGCAATAGTTTTTTTACTGTATATTACATATTCATTAGGGAATTATCATGACTATAGTTTAAAAGCAGATAACAATCCTTCGATAGGGGCTGATGATGTGGCACGTGAACCTGCATCATATGAAAGGGATATGGATGCGGCAGGCATAACATCAGCTATATCACCCGTGGAGGAATCAGAACTGGGGGATATTCATGGAGGACAAAATATAGAAAGCGATAATGATGATATTGATAATGCGGGTACCGACATAAAAGATACAGACACAAAAGAAATTGAAATCGCTAAAGAAATCCAATTGGGAACCGAAACGAAAATCACAGTAAAAAAGCCAAAACAAGGGGAAATTGAATCCAAATCGGAAAAACTACGAACCATGGGGATTGCCGGTGATGGAATCATAATTTCCGGTAGCAGTGATGGAATCACAACTTCCGGCAACAAACAACAGAATGATGTGAATTCGGACGGAACCTTAAATAAATACGTTTTAGATATGATTAAAACCTATAAGATAGGTGACTATCCATATCTTTTAAACGATGATTATCAAAACTACAATGGGGTCACGGAAGATCTATATTATGATGGGGAACTGTTGCTAAAGGCTCATCCAAATGGCAATAGGGCAAGTTATTGCACCGGTATCACCTTTGAGGTGTTTTTCAAGGCGATGCAAAAAAGGAATAGGAATTTAGGAATAGATATAAATAATTTCAACGGAATGAATAAAGAGGAATTATATGATTTTGCACTTACTTGGTATGTGGCTAAGGGGCCAAAGGATATAAGCAATATGGCACTTGCCATGGAGAAATATGGTGTGGGAAAAAGAATACATAATATGGAGGAATTAAGGGCGGGAGACTTTATAGATTTCAGCAGAGAAAACGATACGGGGCATAGTGCGGTTTTTATAAATTGGGTCAGAGCAAGGGATGAAATAATAGGATTTAAATACTGGTCAAGTCAAGGCTCTACTAACGGTATAAGCTATAAGGAAGAATACTTTAATATAAAAAGAAAAGATGGAAGTAAATATGGCAATGTTATAATAGATAAATTTTATGCGGGAAGAATAGGCCCGGTAAGTGAATACAAAGGTTTTAAGTAGAGTTGAAACAGGGCAGATTTGCCCTGTTTTTTGTTTGCGAGGCATGTTGCCGAGCCAATGGTTTGAAAGGGGTGGGGTATGACATGGGGACGTTTCGTTTGTCATCCCCAAGGTATGACATGGGGACGTTTCGTTTGTCATCCCCAACAAAGCGTCTCCTTGCCATCACCAAGATGACAACCAAAACGTCTACCTGTCATCCCCCGCGTTTTTTATATTTATTTAGCCTGCAAAACTACCGATTTTTTATACTCCAAAGTGATGGAAAATCGATGAAGTTTGTTGTATTATAGACTAACAGGATATATTATACGAAAGGGTGCTAAACAAAGGTTCAAAGTTATCTATTTTTATGATATCCAAAGGGGGAATATGGTATGGATAATCACATGATAAAAAATGAAGAAATTATAAGATTATATATTGAAAATGATTATAACGAATTAGCCAGGGTTTTACAAAAAAACTACGAGACAGATGTAATACCTGAGGGAAAAAACATAAGTTTAGATGAAAATGTGAAAGATTTATTGTTATTTCCAAGGAATTTCTGTTTTTTGGGAGCGGTTACAGGGGATGATGACATGATTTTTTCTACCCTCATAACTGCGGAGAATCAAATAGGATTTTATCACAACGAAGAAGAAACCCAAATCACCACTGTAAAAGCAGTTACTATCGATGAAGCGGTTACCCATTTAAAAGAACTGCAGGGGATAGACGCCCCAAAAGAAACAACCACTAATCTGATACTCAGTCAGGAAGGATTGATCTGTCTTCTAACTCTTGCCGATTCTATAAAAAGAAATCATCTGGAACAATTGATTTTGCATCTTGTGGATGAATCTGAGCTCGGTATTCGGGAATTAGAAGAAATATATGAGCTCTCTTTTGACAGTAAGGACTTGAGATGGTATCTGCCTTTTATGATGGAAGCCTTTGGCCCTTTTTCCGAAAGTAATTCCGAGTACAGACCTGATTTCAAAAAGGGGGTAGGAGAATTAGAAAATTTGGGCCTTTTAAAAGAGACACAGGATAAATTAGAATTGACAGAAGAAGGTTATGGATTTATGAATATATTGTTGCAAAAAAGGAGCCTTGCGGCACTTAGAAGCCTGTTCTATGAGCAGGACAATTTATACCACATGTCCGTGGCCTTTATGAGTTTTGATAAATTGCTATATTATATTATGCCTTCTGACAGGGAAGAAGAATATGTATTAAAAAGTATAGATGAAGAAAAATATTTGGAGTTAATAGAGATGATCATAGCAGCCGGAGACGAACCAAAAATAGTAGACAAAATCCAAATAGAACCGGAGGATAAAGAAACACACCGGGTTGAAGCAGTTGAAGCAGACGTTAGATTTTGTAGGTTTTGCGGGGCAAAAGTCAGTACTGCTGCAAAGTTTTGTAGTAAATGCGGTGAATCTCTTGTGGAAAATAAGGTTTAATGGGGGTGCAAAACATGGTTAAAACTGAATTGCAAAAACAGTTAGATACGGCTACACTTGGGCCTATGGGGTTTCTTTCAAAAAGTATCGCCTCTTCTCTGTCAAGTATAGGTCAGTTGATAAAATCACCAAAACTATTGCTTCCTACGATAATTTTGTCGATTATATGGGCTGCGCTCTCTTATTTAAAACTTGCTATGCCGTACAGCGGCTTTATAGCCCTTCTCAGTACTCTTACTTTTGCTCAGGGAGGGATGTATGCCGGTTTTATGGGAGCAGTTGGAGGCGTATTGGGAAAGGCTCTGATCTCATATATTGTAACATCGATGTTGATGCCTATTTTGGCCGGTAAAAAATCTCAAAAATCTGTGGGTATGAAAATAGGTCCGGCGTTTGCTATAAGCGGCGGCGGATTTGCATTATTTTTTGCGGGCATAGGGGCTGCTCTGATGCTGTACAATTTTAAAACCGGAAACGGTACTGCGGAGAATATGGCTATAGCGGTAGCCTCTATATTTGGGGTATTCAGATCCCTGAAGAACCCCAGGGGTTTTATTGTGGAATTTATACGTTCATTTTCAAAAGGGAAAATGAGCAGAAAAAAAGCGGGGCATTTTGGAGCCGGCCTGGTGTTTGGATATGCAGTTTCTATTTTAATGGCTGTTGTGACAGGGGCTACAGGGCCCTTATGGTATAAATTCGGAACAATATTTATATTGCTTGCTGTTGTGCTTGCATTTTTATCTGTTTTGTCCGGCAGAAAAAACAGAAAAAATATTTCATCTGTAGCCGGTGTTATACTTGTAGCTACAATATTGTTTGGACAAATATTATTAGCCGGGAGCATTTCGTACGCATTTCCTGCAGGTAATGCCGGATTTTTGCCTGCATATGAATCTTATAACATCAGAGAAGATGATTTCGAGGCTTTAAAAAATGCAATAATCAATAAGCCGTTTAAGAGTGCCGAGATAACACCGATAGGAGTATTGATGGGGTTAGAATATGCACCGATAAAAAACAGTGATTCCATAGTGATAAGTGAAGGAGAAAAAACATCGTTAAATATATCTGTTAAGTCGGCATCCATAGATGAACAATATAGGCTTACAGATATATACTCGTTTATGGAAATATCTTTTGAAGGAAAGCTGGAACTTTTCTTTGATAAAGGTGCTTTAGAAGGTGATCATTATAATAAATACAGTCTAAGAGAAAACCGTCTTCCAATATATGTTCAAAGCTCCGGCGTGTACAAGGGCGGAGCGAACAACAGATCGGACTGGCGTGATGGAGAGCCGACAGATTATTTTAGCATTGCCGGAGATTTAGAAAGATATCCGGTAATATTTACAGATTATAAGGATTTAGTAGATTGTTATTATAGCGATAGTGAAAAAGCACTTTACGGTGACAGTTTAAATCCGGGTGACAGTGACGGGCAATTATATTTAATAGCTTGTCTCACAGGGGGTAATAAAATAAATTATAGTGATGGGGAAAGTGTTGATGGTTCGATAGATGCCTATATGCTCTTTAGAGTGGATGAAATCGGTTTCAATGCTGAAACGCATCCAACAACGGCAATTAGAGGGAATTGGGTGCATAAGGGCACTGATTATTATGCGTTTAATTCTCAGGGTGTAGACAGATACTCTGTGGAGTATTTTGACGGGTTATTTAAAGAAGAAGCAGGTGTGTCGGATGACGGCAATACTCTATTTCATATACACAGGTCGTTTGAAGGTGAGGTAGAATCGGATTATAAGGCAACTTTTTCGCCCTTGCCGAAGACTCTTGAAAGCGAGCAAAAGATAGTGATAAAAGTCGATACGGATGCAATGCTGAACGGGGTGAAACTTGATCAAAACGAACCAAATGAAAGAATAATATTTGGCGGTATAATATTTGAAGAGCGCCCTGAATACATCCCGGGAGGCCTTTACGATGATACTGATGATATTATATTTTCCTTTTCAGGAGGACAATTGATCGGGAATATGCCCCGGGGAACTACGGCAGGAGAGGAAGTGGTTATCGAGCGGATAATGGGAACATTTGGCCATCCCGGTTTTTTAGTTATTGCAGATACTTATGTTTGGGAAGTTCAAGTAGTTAAAACAGATAAAAAAGACCAAGGTGACGAGGATATAGATGGTGAGGATGACGACTCTCGAGGCGGCGGTATCATGAGCGGCTGGGATTTTGAAGATGATTGGGGTTTTGGAGACGATTGGGGCTGGGACGAAAGTGCCGATGGGCCCGGAAGAACGGCGGTAAATATAGCTTCCGTAATAGGAGGAATTGTGGGTGCCGGAGCCGCAGTAGCCGGGAGCCTGGGGGGAGGATTTGGAGGACCCGGAGGACCGGGAAATTTTAAAATACCCGGCGGGGATTATGATCCTTCGGACGGAACCTTAATTATGACTTATCCGGGTGGTTCTCAGGAGATGTATGTGCTAAATCCCGAAACCGGTAATTTTGAAGATAATCGAGGTTATATTCTAGATTTAGAAGGGTTAGACAGGCACATGAAAGATATGGAAAAGATGAGGGTCCATGCACAGGAAGATATGAAAAGAATGGTTGAAGGGACAGATGGGTACTCGGCGTATTGGAAGAGGTTAGAAAATTTAAATAAATTAAAAGAAAAATATGAAGATATAAGCGAAAGAGATGGGGATAAAATATCCACTCACATGGCAAATCATTTAAACCGTATACAGGCTGATATAAATGCGGGAAAGGGTGTAGATGAAAAGGCCCTGGGTAAAGTTATGAATCTTCATGGAAAAATAACAAGAGGGGAGGTCGCGGATTATTCGGAACTTCCCGGGGATTATACAAATTGGCAACATGCTAAGGATACGATGTCTTTAACTACGGAAGAGGTAGCCAGAGGAGAAACAGGTCTCGCTATATCACTCAGGATATTATCGGGAATATTAACCGGCGGAAAGTCAGAAATGGGATTTGAAGTTGCAAGATCAGTATATCTTACGAAAGATCATGTGGACCAGGGCATGGATAATTGGTCGGATATTACATCTAAACTGGCGGCACGAACCATAAAAGAGGAAGCGTTGGGAAGATTTATCATGGGTGGCCTAAAATACGGTGGGAAGGCAGTAGGGAAAGTTGCTGAAAAAGGGTCTGCTCTTTTGAAAACAACTAAATTGGGAAGCAAAGTGTTAGATAAACTTGGAAGTGCCACTAAAACCGTTGGAGATTTTCTGGGACAGGATATAATAAAGACGACAAAGGATATCTTTGGAATCAGTTCCAAAACAGCGTCTGATACTGCAAAGGTTATGAAATCTGCCAATGCAAAGGCAGCAAGAGAAGCTATAAAACGAGCTAATAAGCAACTTGATGATGCGGTAAAAGCTGCCGGCAGACAAGCGGATGATGTTGCAAAGGCTGCTGCAAAGCAAGCAGAATCAGCCGGGAAAACAGCAGCAAAACAAGTTGAGAAAAAAATTGCTCGGGATTCGGCAAAAATGGCGGATTCTTATGAACAAGCGACAAAGCAGTGGAACAATGCGATGAAAAAGGGAAATAACCAAGCCATAGAAGAGATTCAAAAATACAGGGATGCGAATCTTGGGAAAAGCTCTTTGACTTCTCAAAGAGAACAGTTGTTCAGAAAAGGGCAACAGATAGGGGATCGGAAGGTTGCCAATTTAAAAAGTGCTCAGGACAGGTTGACGGCACATCCGAATGCCAAAGATGCACAGAATGCCTATGATCAAGCGATGAGAGCGGTGCAGCAGGATAAATATGCTATGAATTCA
>JALNXC010000065.1 GCA_023230535.1 Alkaliphilus sp.
TAATCAATAAAAACGGGCTGGGAATACAGGGCGGAACAGTCGATGATATGATTTCCGCACTCAACAATGCTCACAATTTAGGAAAGGGCATATATGGGATGAAACCCCTGGGCGGGGGCAATCTCCTTAAAAATTTTCAGCGGTGCTTCGATTTTGTATTGGGTCTTCCCGTATTGGATTCTGTCGCCGTGGGAATGCAGAGCAAAGAAGAGATAGACGTGAACGCGGCTATATTTGAGGGGAAGGAAATAAGTAAATCATCATTGGAGAAGATCAAGGCTAAAGAAAGAAAATTGCTCATATCCCAATGGTGTCGGGGCTGTGGAATATGCGTGGAACGCTGCGGCCAAAATGCACTTCGGATGGTTGACGGCAAGGCCGTAGTAGATCATAGTAAATGCATACTATGCGGTTATTGTTCCGAAGCCTGTCCTCATTTTTGTATAAAGGTGATTTGAAAATGCGCTGAAATGCGCTGGGGACGGTTCCCGCTGCATTTTTAAAATGTGTGCGCTGGGGACGGTTCCTGTTGCATTTATTTTGAACAGAGTCCCGAACAACGAAGGCATATTCGTCAGATTTAATTCAATGAATTTGTTTTGTACAGGGTTATCAAAATTTTAAACTATAATGAAAATATAATTTATAAATATTTTAGATATATCGGATTAGATTCTAAATGAGAGGGGTATCTATGTGCCGAGGATTATGGGTTTGGACGTAGGAGATAAAACTATAGGCGTAGCCCTGAGCGACCCGTTGGGTTGGACCGCGCAGGGTTTAAAAACCGTACGGAGGACGGGAATAAAAAAGGATTTGCAAAAGCTTGGGGAAATCATCAAGGAATATGATGTGAAAAAAATTGTTGTAGGATTGCCTAAAAATATGAACGGTACAATAGGGCCTCAATGTCAAAAAGTATTGGAGTTTAACGAAAGATTAGGCAAAAGGTTCGGCGATATAGAGATCATCCAATGGGACGAGAGGCTGACCACCGTAGCTGCCGAAAGAATCCTGATAGAAGCGGATGTCGGCAGAAAAAAACGAAAAGAAGTGATCGATAAAATTGCCGCCGTACATATTTTACAGGGATATCTGGACAGAATAGGCAAGCAATAGAGCCTTATCTTATAGAAAAAGTATTGTCTCTATAAAATTCACCGAAAGGTGTCATAAGGATGGCAAAATCGAAGGTATCATATATTGCGAAAGAATTAAAATTAGAGTAGTATTTTTTATATATGTTTGGCAATAATACGACTATGGTAATGATAACCAAGGAAAGGGGTATATGATAATGGAGGAAAAAGAAAACTTAATCACATTGATAGACGAGGAAGGGCAGGAAGAAGATTTCGAGGTGATAGTGACATTTGAAACAAAGGGAAATGAATATGCAATTTTAGCGGAAGTTGGTTCGGATGAAGACTCGGATGCCTATGCCTTTAAAATTGTATATGATAATGAAGAAAAGGATGAATATTCACTCATATCCATCGAAGATGACGAGGAATATGAAGATGTGGTAGCCGCATATGAAACGCTGATGGATGAGGATATATAGGAACCTGATTTATTGCATTTGAGAAAGTTATGGCTATCTTATCAATTTATGATAACGACAGAATATATATTTTAAATTATAAAAGCAGCCTGGCTGCTTTTTATTATGCTGCTTTTTTGGGTTGACAATCCTATATTTTTTTACTATACTATTACTTGAAAAACATTATTATTTGAGAAATGAAGGTGAAAAGATGGAAAAGCTGGCAGACTCATTAAAGGGAAAACTGAAGGACGAAGGGTACAAACTGACTCCTCAGCGAAGGGCCATATTGGATACAATCATTGAAAACCAAGGCAAACATTTAAATACCGAAGAAATTTATAATTTAGTTAAAGAAAAATGCCCGGAAATCGGATTGGCAACAGTGTACAGAACATTGCAGTTATTTGATGATATGTCGATGATTTCAAGATTAAATATAGATGACGGATGTATGAGATACGAGTTAAATGCTAATGAGAATGAACATCAGCACCATCACCTTATCTGTGAAGTTTGTAATGATATAATAGAAGTAGAGCTCGATTTGTTGGGATACTTAGAGAAAGAAATAGAAAAAGAATATAATTTTATCATCAAAGACCGTAAAGTTAAATTTTTTGGAATCTGTTCTAAATGCCAATAGTCTTGTAGAATTTCTGCAAGACTTTTCTATGCATCTCTTCTGTACATAATATATAATTCTTAATATCCGGGAAAAAATATATAGATAGTATAAAAAAGATTATTTTTCCTCGCTCAATAATATAGATTTTATATTTATGATATATATGGTAAAATATATTGGACTTAATATGTGCGGATTATTAATATATATTAATGTTAGAACAAACAAACGGAGAAGAACAATGCAAAAGGAGAGATAATATTGACGAAAAAGGAAACAACGATTAAAATCATACCTCTGGGAGGTTTGAGCGAAATCGGAAGAAATATCACCGCATTCAAATACAAGGACGAAATACTGGTTGTTGATTGTGGTCTGAGTTTCCCGGAGGATGATATGTTGGGAATTGATATAGTCATCCCGGACATATCATATTTAATCAAAAATAAGGAAAAAGTAAAGGGGATAGTACTGACCCACGGACATGAGGATCACATCGGTGCGCTTCCCTATGTCCTTAGGAAACTGGATGTTCCGGTGTACGGTACCAGATTAACATTGGGATTGGTGGAAATTAAATTTAAGGAACATAGACTCGATACGGCAAATTTGCACAGGGTAGAGGCCGGCCAAACAATTAAACTGGGCGAATTCGACGTAGAGTTTATCCGTACCAGTCACAGTATACCGGATTCCTGTGCTATAGCCATCCATACCGAATTGGGTGTGATCTTCCATACGGGAGATTTTAAAATAGATTTTACACCCATCGACGGCCAGATAATCGATCTTCATCGTATAGCCGAGCTGGGGCAACAAGGCGTTTTGGTGATGATGGCGGACAGCACGAATGTGGAAAGGCCGGGTGCCACTATGTCGGAGAGAAGCGTGGGCGAGACATTTGAAAGTATTTTTAGAAATACCAAACAGCGTATCATCGTCGCTACATTTGCTTCCAACGTCCATAGGGTACAGCAGGTGCTGAATGCCGCATACAAATATGACAGGAAAGTAGTCGTGTCCGGCAGGAGCATGGTAAATGTAATATCCGTTGCCAGCGAGCTGGGAGCCCTGGATGTTATAGACGGTTTGATAATCGATGTAAATGAGATGGATAAATATGAAGACCATGAGATTCTGATTCTGACTACCGGCAGTCAAGGCGAGTCCATGGCTGCACTATCGAGGATGGCGAGCTCGGAACATAAAAAATTGGATATTCAGAACGGGGATTTGGTTGTCTTTTCGGCTACTCCGATTCCGGGCAACGAAAAATCCGTCACACGCGTGATCAACCAACTATTCGAAAAGGGAGCCGAGGTCATTTATGAGAGTTTGGCGGATGTTCATGTTTCCGGCCACGCCTGCCAGGAGGAGCTGAAGCTGATGCATATACTGGCAAAACCTAAGTACTTTATACCGGTTCATGGGGAATACAGGCATTTGAAGCGGCACGGAAAATTGGCCGAAGGCTTGGGTATGCCGAGGGAAAACATATTTATCGGGGAAAACGGTACTGTTTTTGAATTCGGGAAAGATTACGGAAAGATATGCGGCAGCATACAGGCGGGAAGAATATTGGTTGACGGATTGGGAGTCGGAGACGTAGGGAACATCGTTCTCAGAGACCGCAAGCATCTTGCGGAGGATGGGCTCATGATAATAGTCGTCACTATAACCAAAGAAAACGGAAATGTTGTTGCGGGGCCGGACATTATTTCGAGGGGATTTGTTTATGTGAGAGAATCTGAAGATTTGATGGACGAAGCCCGAGAAGTAGTGCGGGAGGTCCTCGATGACTGCGAACAGCAGAATATAAGAGAATGGTCACTGTTAAAGAGTTCTATAAGAGACAGGCTGAAGGACTTTTTATTTCAAAAGACAAAACGCAGGCCCATGATACTTCCTATTATAATGGAAGTTTAAAAGCTATTTGCAGCAATAACTTAACCTAACAAAATCCTACTATCTTTTAAAGATTAATGTTTCAAGGCGTAGGATTTTGGCCTGTTATGGAGAAGGGATTGCAGAGAAGGGATTGTTAAAGAAGGGATTGGCTTAATTTGAGTAACATAAATTTGGCATTCATAGAGGAATATATAAGGGATGTTTTGCCGGTAAATAAAGGGCCTCTGAGAGAGATAGAGATCTATGCGGCTGAAAATCATATACCCATAGTTCATAAGGAGGTTGGAGTCCTATTGCAGGTGCTTACAAAAATCTCAGGAGCAAAAAAAGTTCTGGAGATAGGAACGGCAATAGCATATTCGGCACTGTTATTCAGCGAGGCCATGGGGGATGAGGGGCATGTAACCACAATTGAAAGAAATAAAAGAATGATTCCCCTAGCCAAAGAAAACATACAAAAAGCGGATAAAACTAAAAATATCCGCCTTATAGAGGGCGATGCCGCCGTAGTTATAAAGCAATTAAAAGAGAAATACGATTTAATTTTTCTGGACGGGGCCAAGGGGCATTATAAATATCTATTAAAAGAGGGTATTGATTTACTCAACCCGGGCGGGATACTCATCTCCGACAATATCCTATACAAAGGCATGGTTGCCACGGATAAACTGGTGGTGCGCAGGCAAAGAACCATCGTAAACAGGATGCGGGAATACCTGCGATATATATGCAACCATCCGCAACTAAACACTAGCATCATACCTATAGGGGATGGGCTGGCTATTAGTTATAAAATTTAATATAAAATACACATTCATACTAGTTTCGAATATGAATAATTCTATAGCTCATTCCAATAAAAAATACTACAACTTGCACCATAGGCACTCTTGTTTATGTTCCTACGGAGTAAATTAAGGTTGCAAACTCGCTTCGCTCAAACAGTGCAAGTTGTTTAACGTATTTTTCACCTTCATTTGCTAAGAATTATAATCATATTCTCAAATGTATTCATTTTGTATTTTATATTAAATTTATAGAAATTTTACTACATTACAGATAGGTCAGGTCAAAAACCTGCGGGGACTGTCCCACTGGTTTTCATTATAAATATTTCAAATAGGTCAAGTCATAAGGAGAGGAAACTAAATGAAGAAAGTAGAATTGCTGGCTCCCGCGGGCGATTTGGAGAGACTTAAAATAGCAATCATGTATGGAGCCGATGCGGTATATATAGGCGGTCAGATATTCGGGCTCAGAGCCGCTGCAAAAAATTTCACATTGGAAGAACTGAAGGAAGGTGTACAATATGCACATGAGAGGGGAGTAAAGGTATATATCACGGCCAATATTATTCCCCATAACGAGGACCTCAAAAATCTTCCCGAATACCTGAAAACCATTCACGAAGTGGGAGTGGACGCCGTAATCGTTTCCGATCCGGGTACATTCACTATAATAAAAGAGACTATTCCGGATATGGAAATTCACATAAGCACACAGGCAAATAACACAAACTATATGACAGTAAAATTCTGGGGCGATTTAGGGGCGAGCAGGGTCATACTTGCTCGCGAGCTCAGTCTCGAGGAAATCAGAGAGATAAGAGCAAATGTGCCGGATAATATAGGGCTGGAAGCCTTTGTGCACGGCGCTATGTGTATGTCCTATTCGGGCAGATGCCTGTTGAGCAACTACATGACGGGCCGCGATGCCAACAGGGGCGAATGTGCCCAGCCCTGCAGGTGGAAATACAATCTGGTCGAAGAAAAGCGCCCCGGTGAATATATACAGGTGATTGAAGACGAAAAAGGGTCATATTTCATGAATTCAAAGGATTTATGTATGATAGAATATATCCCGGAAATGATCGAATCCGGCATCACAAGCCTGAAAATAGAAGGCAGGATGAAGACTACTTATTATGTGGCAATGGTTGTCAAGGCTTACAGATTGGCGATAGATCATTATTATAAAGACCCTCAAAATTGGCAATTTAATCCCAAGTGGATGGAAGAGCTGAAAAAAGCGAGCCACAGGGATTTTACCACGGGTTTTTATTTTGACAAACCGGGCCCCGACGATCATCATTATGACAACAGGTCATACGTGAGAGATTACAGTTTTATAGGCCTTGTCAAGGATTATGACACATCCTCCGGGATAGCAACCATAGAGCAGCGCAACCGATTTTTCCTGGGAGACGATATCGAGATTATCGGGCCGAGGGAAGAGATGGCCATGGCAATCACCAAAATGTGGGATGAGGATATGAACCCCATCTATGTAGCACCCCATCCGCAGCAGATTATAAAAATTAAGATAGAAACACCCGTAAAGGAAAATTATATTCTAATAAAGCGAATAGAGTAGATCAACAAGATGTCATTCTGAACATCACAGTCTCGCAACACAAATTTATTTGCTCTCTCCGTTCGCATAAATTTGGTGCTCGTTGCGTTTGACCTACCAACGATTTACTTCGCAAATCGGGTTAGGGCATAAAATGGTGCCTGCGAAGGATCTTAGATTTTCTCATCCTAAGATGGACAGTATGTGTTTGACCCACGAAGGATCTGTTCTCAAAAATAGTGCCTTTGTTTATTGTGATATGGATGGGCAATTCGGTTGTTTTTTTGAGGTTGACAATCCCACATTTTTTTACTATAATATTACTTGAAAAACATTATTATTTGAGAAATGAAGGTGAAAAAATGGAAAAGCTGGCTGATTCATTGAAGGAAAAACTGAAGGACGAAGGGTATAAATTGACCCCTCAGCGAA
>JALNXC010000066.1 GCA_023230535.1 Alkaliphilus sp.
CTTTATTCTATAGCAATCCTGTTTTATCTGCCGCTGAATGTTTACACAGGAAAAGTGAAAGAATGGACGTATTTGCCCAATCTTTTGAAGGCTCTTATCTTTGATGGTACATTTTATCATCTGTGGTATCTTCCCGCAGCCATCATGGGGGCTTCAATTGTATTCCTATTGCTAAAAAAATTGAAATCAGAACAGGCATTTATTATTAGTCTGTTTTTATATATTATCGGTTTGTTTGGTGACAGCTATTACGGCATTTCTGAAAACATCCCATTTTTGAAAGCTATTTATCAAGAATTGTTTCTATTTTCCGACTATACACGAAACGGTTTATTTTTGGCTCCTGTATTTTTCATGATGGGTGCACTGATTTCAGCGCGGACAAAGATAATGCCGTTGAAAACCTGCCTTGCAGGGCTTGGAACATCCATCACACTTCTGCTTATAGAAGGGCTACTACTTCGTAGTTTCAATCTTCAAAGGCATGATTGTATGTATTTCATGCTTTTGCCCTGCATGTATTTCCTATTTCAGAGTTTGCTATTATGGAGAAGAGAAAGTCATAAATACCTGCGAAGCCTATCCATGCTTATTTATTTGGTTCACCCGGCAATTATTGTGATAATTCGTGGTTTTGCGAAAGTGACAGGGTTGCAAAAACTGATAGTCGACAACAACATCATTCATTTTATGACCGTTGCAATTGGTTCTCTTGTTGTTGCTGTTATACTTGTTAAACTTTTGAATATAAAACATACCCATAAAGCTAAATCAATTGAGAGCAGTGGCCGTGCGTGGGCTGAAATCAATATGGCAAATCTGCGTCATAATATAGAGGTTATACAGCAAGTGATTCCTGACGGATGCCGGATTATGGCGGTTGTCAAAGCAAATGCTTATGGCCATGGTGATCTTCCAGTTTCAGTTGAGTTGAATCGCATTGGCATTAACGCCTTCGCTGTTGCAACCATTGACGAAGGTGTGCGTTTGCGTAAGAAGGGAATTAAGGGTGAAATTCTGATTTTAGGGTATACTCCGGCAACAAGAATCGCTGAGCTTTTTCACTATAATTTATCGCAAACCATAGTAGATGTGGAACATGCGGAAGAACTGAACGGTTTTGGGAAAAAGATAAAGGTTCATATTAAAGTGGACACGGGCATGAACAGGCTTGGTGAAAATTACCGGCATGTATCTAAAATTGCATCCATATTTGGGTATGAAAATTTAGAAGTTACAGGTATTTTTACACACCTATGTGTGTCGGATAGTATTGAAGAAGGAGATATTGTCTTTACAAATCAACAAATTCAACGTTTCTATAAGCTCCTTGACAAATTAAGGGTAAGAGGCATAAAGCTCCCTAAAATGCACATACAAAGCAGTTATGGGATTATAAATTATCCCGAACTGCAATGCGACTATGTCAGAGCCGGCATTGCATTATACGGTGTTTTAAGCACACCTGAAGCGAATACCAAATACTCATTGGATTTAAGACCTGTTTTAGCCTTGAAATCGAAGATTGCTCTTGTCAGAACAATTGCGGTCGGAGAGAGCATCGGTTATGGTCATAGTTTTGTCGCACAGGAAAGAATGAAAATCGCTGTTGTCCCCATTGGTTATGCCGATGGCATTCCACGCAGCCTTTCCACAAAAAATGGTCATGTTTTAATCGGAGGGCATCGTGTACTGATTATTGGCCGAATTTGCATGGACCGGCTTATAGCCGATGTTACTGATATTCCGGACATAAAAAGAGGCGATATTGTTACTTTAATCGGAAAAGACGGTGCAGAAGAAATTACAGCGGAACAGGTAGCAGAAAATGCCGGAACAATAACCAATGAGATACTTAGCAGGTTAAGTGACCGTATAGTCAGGATTTACTATTGTTGATAAAAAAGGAGTCACAGATTCTATCATTATTTACTTCACGTATTTCCTTTTCTTCTTCCTTATAAAATTTCTTAAAATTTTTATTATTGTCAAGCATTGAAAGTATAAACCGGATATTGGTTGATTAGTTCTTATTTATATTTTTTATTAAACCGGCCAACATACTTAACAAGTAGCCGTTTCATGATTAGCGAAATGACGCCGATACTATTTTCTTTTGTCTGCTGACAATTTAGGTACGTCCCCTTTTGTCCCCGTCCCCTTTTGTCCCCCTTTTGTCCCCAAAAATTAGCTGGCAAACAAAGCGTCCCCGTGCCATCAGCGAACAAATAAAATAAAAGACAGCTCAAATAAGCTGCCTTAATTAATTGTCACATTAATAATTCCTATGCTTGTCCTTTATAAACATACATAAACCGTAGTATTTAATAATCCGTTGGCATAGTTGATATAATAGATTAATCTATTTCGCCAACAATCTTTCCCCTTTTTCAGTGATCTTGATGGTCTTTATCGGCACTTTATCACATGATTTAGCATAAGGGCAACCGCCGCAACCTATATCGCACTTAACTCCCCTGACGTCTTCCTTGA
The DNA here is from genome assembly GCA_023230535.1 of Alkaliphilus sp. GTDB lineage: Bacteria > Bacillota > Clostridia > Peptostreptococcales > Natronincolaceae > JAAZJW01. The sequence continues at coordinate 2,494 of JALNXC010000066.1, forward strand.
TGTAACCCATGCGAATAAGTTGTTCAAAACCCTCTTCTACTAATTCTTCCGATATATTTAATCTTTCGGATATATTAGATTTAGATATATAATCCGAATCCTTAATTACACTCAATAAATCTTTTAACACAGAATCATCCCCTTAAACAGAATCCTAGTTAAATCCCAGCAGCCTTCCTATCTGGAATATCAGAACCGCCATGACCCATCCGATAGCAAATGTATAAACCATAGCAAATATTGCCCATTTAACGGAGTTGGTCTCCTTCTTGATTGTAGCTATAGTCGCCGCACAGGGAGTATATAACAGAGTCATTATCATAAAAGATATAGATGTCAGAGGAGTGAAAGCATTCTGTATTGCAGATATAAGCTCCGTTCCTTCTCCAACCCCGGCATAAACCATACCCAAGGTGGTTACCACCGCTTCTTTGGCTGCTATTCCGGAAAATAGCCCCACCGCAGCCTGCCATGTGCCAAAACCGGCCGGTTTAAATATCGGTGCAATAAACAATCCGATTTTACCTAATACGCTCTCGGCCCCGTAAGGTTCCACGCCTACGGGCAGCACCGCCATGACCCATAGAATAGCAACCACGGCAAATATAATTGTTCCGGCTCGCTTTAAAAATTCCGACACATTATCCCATATATTTCTTAAAACATTCCTCAGGGTAGGTTTTCTATAAGGCGGCAACTCCATTATAAAATCAGCCGATTCCCCTTTAAATAGGGTCTTGCTGAATACCTTCCCCATTATCAAGGCAACTAAAATCCCCGTAAAATACATGATAAACAAGACCAGCCCGCCGCTGTCAGGGAAAAAAGCCGCAATAAATACGAGATAAATTAAGAGTTTTGCACCACAGGACATAAACGGATTGATTAAAATAGCAATCATCCTATCCTTTTTGCTCTCTAGGGTCCTTGTAGCCATTACACCGGGGACATTACAACCAAAACCTACTATCATGGATATGAATGTCTTCCCCTGAAGGCCTAATTTTCTCATTATATTATCCATTATATAGGCGGCCCTAGCCATATATCCGCTATCTTCCAATATTCCCAGCAACATATATAGAACTACTATCAATGGTATGAATTCTATTATTGCCCCGATACCTCCGATAAGCCCTTCCGTGGTGAAGGCTATTATCCAGGCAGGGGAATTTATATTGATGAGGAAAATCTCTATTGCGTAAGCCAATGCATCCATAACGGTGACCATCATCTCTCCAAGCAGGTCTTCCCCAATAACAAATGTCAATTGGAACATTGCAAACATAATCAATATAAAGATGGGCAGCCCAAAATATTTATGGATCAATATTTTATCCATCTTATCGGTTATAGTTTTTACAGCTTCCTTGGGTCTGATAACAGAAGCCTTGGTTACATCCTTCACAAATTCATATCTTCTATTTACAATCTCCAACTCATAATCTTCATCATTCTCTTTTATACGGGAGAGGATATCCCTAAATTCATTATCAGAATCTAAATCTTTATCTTCGGTAACCAAATCATGTACATATTGGTCTCCCTCAATCAATTTTATAGCGATCCATCTAGGAGGATATTCTAATGTTTTGTCGGTAAAAAATCTTTTTATGCTTTTTATCTCTCCATCTATTTTATCACCATAGGATATAGTGGGTTTTAGACTCATCTTTTCATCTATCAATCCGACAGTTTCTTTAATTAACTCATCTATGCCTTTTCTTTTAGATGCAACTGTTGGAACTACAGGAACGCCCAATTTTTTTGAAAGGGCTTTGATACCTAACTGTATATTTTTTGCCTTTGCCTCATCAATCATATTTAAGGCTATAATAACTTTGACCCCCATTTCAAGCAACTGGGTGGTCAGATAAAGATTTCTCTCAATGTTAGTGGCATCTACCACATTTATTACCACATCTGAATTTCCTCTGAGAATAAAATCCCTGGCTACTATTTCGTCTTCGGAAAAAGCACCTAAACTATATGTGCCCGGTAAGTCCACTATATTATATATATTTCCATTATACTTAAACTTTCCTTCTTTTTTTTCTACAGTAACCCCGGGCCAGTTTCCCACATGCTGGTTAGAACCTGTAAGCGCGTTAAACAATGTGGTTTTTCCACTGTTGGGATTACCTACTAAAGCAATAGTGCCCAAATATTATGTCCCCCCTCTACGTACTATATTATTATATATCAAAAATAAAACAAAAAACTTAATTTGATTGCTTCACAATTATTTTTTGTGCCAAACAACGCCCTACGGCAATATTGTTTCCAAATAAGGAAACTATAACCGGCCCCATATCGTTCTTTACTACTTCAAAATCAGCCCCGATATTAAAGCCCATTTCGTATAATCTTTTGGCCGCACACCTGCGCGCATGTATTCTTTCAACCCTTCCTTTTTCTCCGGATTTTAGCTGTGCTAATGATACATTCAAAGTATTAAGCCCCCTTCTCAATCTGCCTAACATGGAGCATTTTATTTTTCATTGCTAAGACTGTTACTGATAATCATTATCATTATTATAATGTGTTTAACTTGAAAAGTCAAGGGCTATAATTTTGAAACAAAAACCGCCCCTACTCTGTAAACAATACGCCATTGTAGGAGCGATCCGAAAATAATATTGCAAACGTAAACAGGGCGAGCAAAGCCCGCCCTATCCTATCTAATAAACTTCTATTACCCTGCTTTCTTCATTCCAATCTACACGGAAACCGAAATCATCTAATTTTCTCATGTGGAACGGGTCTTCTAAACCTTCTAATTCCACATCAAATAATTTTTCCGCATCTTCTATTGTTATATAGGCCAAATTATCTATAATCTGTAATGGAATCCGGCCTTCTTCAATATCAGACCCGTCAAATTTTACATAAGTGCCGTCAAGATTGATATAAACCTTTGCCCCGGTATCTATTCCAATCTTGCCCATTATAAGTTCCGCCAGTTCTTCCGCCGTAATTCTCATCACTGATGTCGGTAGTTCAAAATCAACCTTTTCTAACTTGGAGGAAGTTGATGCTACGTTCATATTTAATTCGCCCATATCCATAACTTTAATTTCTAATTGGGAATTTTCGATATATTTATCTTCTTCAAAAGTGCCTTCCATATAGAATTTGCTTCCCTTGATAAATATTTTAGCCATATCTTTATATTGATCAACAAAAGCGTCATATTCTTTTAATGCCTGTTGTTTTTCTTCTTCTGTCAGTTCAATCTCTTGCCCTTGGACTAAACTATCAGGTAATTGATCAATATTCTCAAAAATATACCTCATATATGCATCCAGAAGGTCTAACAACTCATCTGATTCTAATGTCAAGGTATATGTGTCGCCTTCCTTTTCCATACCTAAATCCATGCCCAAGTCAATTTTATCTACAAATTCAATCATTTCGTTTAGCACATTTCTAAAGTCAATATCGACTTCTTTCTGACCACTTTCCAGCACAACATATTCCTCTTCTATCACTAAATCATCAGCCGCACCCGTTGCCGCCAAAAGTGCGAGCACCGCTTCCTTGTTAATGTAGATATCCGAACCATAAGTATACATTTCTATTACAGGAATATTCAACTCACCTTGAACGTCTTTTATTTCCATCTTTAAATATGAACTAAAATCATCAAAATTTGACTGTGAATTGACATCAATTTTATAATGATAATCTATGTCCATACTGGGGATAGATATGTCAAGTTCTGCTTCCGACTTCCCCTCTATAGCGTTCCATTCGTAAATTTCCTTCATGTCTTCCCAATAGGATGCACCTTCAGATGTAAAGCCTACCGTAGTAAGCATTAAAATTACTAATAATGTAACAAGTAGTACTCTCCTCATCTCGTTATCACTCCTTTTTATTTTGTTTCTTGAAATATAATGATTTCACTATTTGCCCTTATTTTATCATTATTATTGTTATTTTTCAAATAAAATTTATTAGTAGATAGTACCAACCCCCATAGGGGAAAGATAGTTGAGTCCGCCCCCGGCTTATAAAAATAGTCAATATCTGCAGCCGGGATTTTCCTTGTAAATAATTATATGCTTTTTCTGGAAAATCGCTGTGAAAATATGATAATAATATCTGGATATTTTAACATAAGTATTATAGACTATACTACAAAGAAAAGCATCAGTGAAGCGCCCTTTTTACAGCATTTAAAATATCCGGTAAGGGCACCCCTGAATATTGATATGCTAGGAGTGAAATCCATGTCAAAACCAAATGAAAAAAATTGCCTGATAACAGGATTAATTACGGCTTTCTTATCTTTTATTTTACTTTTTATAGGAATCAGATTCATATTAGGAA
>JALNXC010000067.1 GCA_023230535.1 Alkaliphilus sp.
GAATTTTTTCTCGGAATCGATCCATTTGGGAATGATATCTTCCATAACGGACTTCGATAGGATTATACACTTTTCTTTATCGTTGCAATCTGCCAGACCCTTTCCAAAAGTTGATAATGAAATTCTTTCCATAGTGCCGGCTATATTTTTCAAGTCAACACCTCCTATATGTGTCGGTCAATTCCCCTATTTTTTTTGCCAGCTCATCCGTCAAATCGGATTTGTTCAGCCTCCAGGCCCAGTTTCCGTCGGCGCTGGAGGGTTTGTTCATTCTGGCACTGTCGTCCAAACCTAAAAAATCCTGCATGGGTGCAATCGCCAGACGGGCTACGGAGCTCCAAGCCCCCCTGATAAAACCCCAATTGAAACCTTCTTCTCTGCTCAATCTTAAATATTTTTTTGCAAAATCAAAATCCTCCGGCGACATATCTTTTATTGAACCTAAAACAGTAGAATTATCATGGGTGCCCGTATAAACGACACAGTTTTTATCATAATTATGAGGAAAATAACGGCTATCCCCTCCGGAATCAAAAGCATATTGAAGGACCTTCATACTCGGAAACCCGGTTCCCTTTATAAGTTTTTCTACCTCTTTAGTTATATATCCCAGATCCTCCGCTATAATGTCCAAATCCCCAAGTTCCTCTTTTATTTTATTGAACAATTTCATTCCGGGGCCCTTTACCCATCTTCCCCTGGTCGCATCCTTTGACCCGTACTTTATTTCGCAATAGGACTCAAATCCTCTAAAATGATCTATCCTCAAAACATCATAGAGTTCAAAAGACATTTTTATCCTTCGTATCCACCAGTCATACCCCTGTTTCTCCATGACATCCCAATTATATACCGGATTCCCCCAAAGTTGGCCCTCACATGAACATATATCCGGCGGAACACCGGCAACCGCAACAGGGCAGAAGTATTCGTCCAATTTAAACAGATGCGGATTTGCCCAGACATCGGAGCTGTCTTCCGAAACATACATCGACAAATCCCCTATGATTTTTATACCCCTCTTATTTGCATAGTATTTTAAAATTTTCCACTGATTAAAAAAGAAATATTGCGTAAATACCCAAAAATAAATTTCGTCCCCGCTGAACCGTTCAAAATCGGAAACCACATTGGAATTCGAATCTCTATAGTGCTCAACCCATTTTAACCATGAGTCCCCGACACGGGGAGACAGCCCCTCTGTGTTCTTGATGCTCATGAAAAGTGCGAAATCCCTGAGCCAACTATAATTTTTCTTATAGAACCGTTCTAATTCATCCAATACATCTTCTTTAGCCGCCTTATATGCTATTCGCAGAAGTTTCATTTTGTTCTTATATAATAACTTATAATCGACTCTGCCGGAATCCTCACCTAATTCAAATTCCCGTATCTGCTCCTCGGTCAAGTAACCTAATTGCATCAATTCATCCAAACTTATAAAATACGGGTTGCCCGCAAATGCGGAAAAGCATTGGTATGGTGAATCCCCGAATCCGGTTACCCCTAAGGGCAGTATCTGCCAATATGTCTGTTTTGCTCTTACCAAAAAATCGATAAAGTTATGTGCTTCTTTGCCGAGGTCGCCTATTCCGTAATCGCCCGGTAAAGAAGATATGTGCAGCAATATGCCGCCGGATCTCTTTTTCATTGTTCACCTCCTAAAAGCCATTATAGCTGTGTCTGTAGTTCAATGATATTTTTCATGATATTTTTATAAATGTTTACCGAGCAGTTTAAACATATTTTTCTTGTACGCCTCTACTCCGGGTTGATTGAAAGGGTTAACCCCCAACAGATACCCGCTCATGCCGCAGGCCTTTTCGAAAAAATACACCAGGTATCCGAAATAGTAGGGTGATATTTCCGGGATATTGATAATGAGGTTGGGCACACCGCCGTCTACATGGGCATCAACGGTTCCCCTCATGGCACTTTTATTTACAAAATCAAGAGTTTTCCCGCTGATATAATTCAATCCGTCCAAGTCGGCTTCATCTTTCGGTATCAGGATTTTTTCCCTGGATTTCTCTACATTTAATATTGTCTCAAATATATCCCTTCTGCCGTCCTGTATATATTGGCCCATGGAATGTAGATCCGTAGTAAAATTTAGAGATGTGGGGAATATGCCTTTTTTGCCCTTGCCCTCGGACTCTCCAAAGAGCTGTTTGAACCATTCGCCAAAATAAAATAGATTGGGTTCATAATTTACAATAATTTCGGTGGTCTTTCCCATGGAATATAATATGTTCCTGATTGCGGCATATTGATAGGAAGGGTTATTGTCGATACTGTCATCCGCCAAGTGCTCCGCCGCTGTTTTGGCACCCCGCATGATTTCCGCTATATCTATTCCTGCTACGGATATGGGGAGCAATCCGACAGGAGTCAACACGGAATATCTCCCGCCGATATTATCCGGCACCACGAATGTCTCATATCCCTCCCTATCCGCCAGTTTTTTTAATGCACCGCTTTCTTTATCGGTTGTTGCATATATTCTCCTGCCCGCTCCTTCCTTGCCGTATTTCTCCTCCATGTATTCCCTGAATATTCTGAATGCCAGCGCCGTCTCCGTAGTCGTTCCCGATTTTGATATGACATTTATGCAGATGTCCCGACCCTCGATAATATCAAATAATTCCTTTAAATAGGCAGAGCTGATATTATGGCCCGCAAAATATATTTTGGGACCGCTTCGCTTTTCCTCCGGCAGCTCGTTATAAAAATTATGGCTGAGCATCTCTATGGCAGCCCTTGCCCCAAGGTAAGAGCCCCCTATGCCCAATATTATAAAAACATCGCAACTATTTCTTATTTCTTCCGCAACGGACTTGATCTTTTCAAATTCCTCCATGCCATATGTATTGGGCAAATCCACCCAACCTGAAAATTCACTGCCCTCTCCGGTTCCGTCATGGAGCATATCATGACATGAACTCACCTCCTCCTGCAGAGCAATTATTTTTTGCTCATCTATAAAATTGAGCGATTTCGAATAATCGAAAGTTACTCTATCCATACCCTACCCTGCCTCCTTGAACACTTATTTAACTGCAGTCCCCGGCATCATTTTGTCTGATATTATATCTTTACACTATATCATACCCTACTATGTTAGGTTTAAAATCTAAATTAAAAAAGACCATGGGGTCAGGTTTGGTGGTCTTTTTTTCGAATGTTCTATTCCATTTCTACACATTCCGCGCTGAGGGAAACCGTACGCATCTGACCGTCAAATTCGAAATCAACCCATATTCTCCGTTTATGTTTGTCCAATTTCACTATGGTCCCGAAACCGTCCAATAGGGGGCCGTCTATAACCTTAACCGTCCTTCCTATTGTCAACACCTTGGAGGTTTCAATATGCCCCTGATGGCGATATATCCACATGGAATATTCATAATCCGTTCCCTGTAATTTTTTTAAATTCGATTCATTGCCCAGTACTTTATAAAACCCGGGAATTCTCTTTATCAATTCAAAATCTATCTCTTCCTCCGCGTATAAGAATACATATCCCGGGAATAGTATCTGTTCACGCTGTTGCCATTTGCCCTTACGCTTTTCCTGTAAAACGCGGACCGGAGCAATCGCTTCAAGCCTATTATTTAATGCAGTCATGAGTTGAACCACATTTTTTTCCGAACCTGTTTTACAGAACACACACCAAGATATCAAATCTACACCCTCCTATTCTAATAAAGCACTGCCGGATGTTTATAATTTGTTCGTATTTATACCAAAATATCCTAAAATACCGACAACCGTCCCGGCAATATCAATAAAAACGTCCCTAACTTGTGCACCCCTTCCGGGTACAAATAGCTGATGAACCTCATCCGAAATTGCATAAAAAGAACAGAACAAAAGGGTTATAATAACCCCTCTAATTCCGCATATTTTACTCTGCCCTATTGCGTTTACAAACAAAGCCCCTAAGACTAAGTAAAGAAAAAAGTGGGAATTTTTCCTTATCAGATGATTCAATTTCCCCATATTCATTTTAGCCGCAGTTTTAGGAGCAATTTTTTCTATAATTTTTATAACCGTTTCGGTTATTCCACTGCTGAGTGCATTAGATTGCTCCGCTACTTGAGATGAAAAATTAAAAATCAATACCATCCAAAGGAATACTGCAATCCAAGAAAATACACGAATTGAATTTTTATATTTAAACAAACACTTTACCCCTTTTCGGTTGTTTCCCTATCTTAAAACAGAAAGTTATCCAAGATCATAGTTTCTATATATGCATTTGTGCATTGTGTTTTGCCTATATATGTATTCCTATAATATCATAAAATACTGGGATTAAAACCATTTTTTAATATTAGAACGAAAATCCTGTCCTATTCCCGTAGTTCGCTTGCCTCGCAAAATAGATAAACCGGGGGGCCCCGGCCTGTGAAGATTGGACAAAGCTCCTGCCTCTATGAACCCTTGGCTTTTTCGAGACCCCCCAACTTCGGCTTTACACTCCCTCCGGCTCCACTTTCTGTTAAATAATTGTATTAATTTAACGCTTGACTCTATCTTATTTTAATTATTATAATTTAAAGAAGGGCAGCCGGATTTCGACAAAATAATTGAAATATAGATCAGGGCAAATTACATGATCGTTAAATGCGAGGTACATCATATGAAAATTCTTTTTAAAAATTCTAAAATTTATTTAGTATTGTTCATTATATTTATTTCCGTACTGATACCGGCCGTTTTGTTCTCCAATTATTATCCGATTTATAAAAGTTTAACAGGCCCGCTTGTATTTGATCTTGATACAGATATTACTATTGAAAAAACAGTTAAAAACCCGTTTGAAACTATAAATATAATTGAAGAAATTGACGAGGATACGGAAAAAGATAAAGGCTTGACCGAGGACAATGATTTAGCTGATGAAGAAACTGATTCCACAGATGGAATCATAGATGATATTGAAGCAGGCCCCTATGATAATACGAAAAAACCGTCTTATAATTATATTGTAAAAAAATATAAAAATGAATTTGAAAATTTGCGGCAAAAACAGGAAGATGAGCTCAATTCTCTGGTAGAACAATGCAAAAGAGAATATGTTGAAGGCGGGTCAAAGAAAACTTCAATCTTCATTTTAGGTTATAAATATTTAGATCTGCTCAAGAGCTTAGAACGCCGTTCAAACAAGGAATTCGACAACCTTATGAATGAACTTAAAACCGAACTTTCAGAAAACTCCTATGAAACGGATATAGTTAAAGAAGTGAGAGCCCACTACAATTATTATAAAAAGAACTTAAGAGCCCAAATTATTAGGGAAGGAACTGAGTACCTGTAACCTTCCGTATTTTACACTTGTAATTTGTCATTGCCTGAATATAACGAGATTCCTCACTTGCGTTTGGAATGGCACGATTTATCATCCCGAGACTTACAGTATAAATTTGACTCGCGAAGGATCTCGGTTTTTTGCCATTCGGAACGACATAACCCGGAAATTTTTCGATAGTCCCGACACCTGCCCCCATAAGCTATTTTATTTTATTTTCTATCCAATTCATAGTTGTGGTTAAAATTTCCCTGCCTTTGTCCATTGTGTCTCCCTTAAATCCGCCATATATTTTAAGTTTTGGCTCGGTACCCGAAGGCCTCAAACATATCCAGCCTTCATCTTCCAATATGAATTTAATTACGTTGGATCTGGGCAATTTTATTTCTTCCACATCACCGGAATTATCTAAACAAATTCTCTTTTGCGATTCGTAGTCCTCTATGTATAAAACTTTTTTATCCCCTATGGTTTTTAAAATATCAGTTCTAAAATGCTCCATAATACCCTGCATTTTTTTCAGGCCATCCTTGCCTTCCAATGTGATGGATTTTAAATCTTCCAAAAAGTATCCGTATTTGTCATACAGATGCATCATAGCATCGTATAAATTCATTCCCATCGAATGATAATATGCGGCCATTTCGCATATCAACATGGAGCCCACAACGGCATCCTTATCCCTGGCATGTGTTCCCGCCAAATAGCCGTAGCTCTCCTCATATCCAAATAAAAAGGTTTTTTCTCCCGTTTTTTCAAATTGCTTTATCTTTTCGCCTATATATTTAAACCCCGTCAAGGTATTTATAGTTTCAATATTATACCGCTCGGCAATATTCGGCCCCATTTCGGATGTCACTATAGTCTTTATTATTACTCCGTTCTGAGGTAATTTATTCTTCTCATCCAATGTCCCCAGTATATAATTAACCAGGAGTGCACCGATTTGGTTCCCCGTAAGAATTATATATTCCTCATTTTTATCCTTTACTATAGCCCCTACCCTGTCACAATCCGGATCAGTACCGATAATCAGATGGGCGTCTTTCTCCTTAGCCAGTTCTATGGCGAGTTTAAAGGCCTTTTTATCCTCGGGATTAGGATATTCCACAGTTGAGAATTCCGAATCAGGCATCTCCTGCTCCGGAACAACAAAAACATTATTGAATCCTATCTCCTTTAACACCCTCCTTACGGGTATGTTCCCCGTTCCGTGCAGGGGAGTGAAAACTATCCTAAAATCATCGGTGACTTTTTTTACTATATCGCCCCTCAGCGATTGTTTTTTGACTTCTTCAATATATGCATTGTCTATTTTTTCATCCAAATATACGAGGAGCCCCCCATGCTGCGCCTCCTCCTTATCCAATATTTCGATACTTCCAAAATCATCAATAGATGCTATTGAATCCGTAATAGCCACGGCCCTGTCTGTTGCTATCTGTGCACCGTCTTCCCAATATACCTTATATCCGTTATATTCAGGGGGA
>JALNXC010000068.1 GCA_023230535.1 Alkaliphilus sp.
CCAGCACCATTGTAGTAAGCTCACCCACATGCCCCCCTGCCTCCGTTCCTTCTACGATAACGGCATCCGCTCCTGAATTTTCCATTCTTTTTGCCAGTGCAACCGTAGGTACGACCGGAATTATTTTGGTCCCGGCACCCTTAAGCTTTTTAATAAATTTGGCAGGATTTCCCGCACCCGTGGTCACTGCAGGCACTTTAAACCTACAAACAATATCCACTACCTCCTCCGCAAAGGGGGATAATAACATAATGTTTACCCCAAAGGATTTATCGGTAAGTTTTTTGAGTTTTATAATTTCTTCTTCCACAATTTTGGCTGGAGCATTACCTGCGGCAATAATTCCCATTCCGCCCGCCTCGGATACGGCTGCAGCCAATTCCGCCGTAGATATCCATGCCATTCCCCCCTGTATTATGGGATATTTAATATCTAATATTTTACATATTCCGGTATCAATCATAAAATTGCCCCCTAAAAACTATTTACACCACTTGATTACGGAAGAACCCCAGGTCAAACCCCCACCAAAGGCAACCAATATTATTATATCCCCCGCCTTGACACTGCCTTTTTTAACGGCTTCATCCAGCGCCACCGGAATAGAAGCCACGGACATATTTCCATAATCATTTAAATTTACATATACCTTATCCATAGTTAAATTGATTTTTTTTGCAACCGCTTCTATAATTCTTATATTTGCCTGATGGGGGATCATATAATCCACATCTTCTATATTATAACCCACATCTTTTATAATCTCTAAAGCTGATTTTGACATGGCCCTAACTGCAAATTTAAATACTTCTCGTCCATCCATATGTATATAGTGCAAATCGTTCAGAATAGTTTTTATTGACGCAGGCATTCTGGAACCTCCCGCGGGCTGTGTCAAATAATCACCCCTAAATCCGTCGGAGCCCAAACTGCTTGAAAGTATACCGAGACCCCCCTCAACCTGCTGCAACACCGCAGCCCCTGCCCCGTCGCCAAATAAGACACAGGTCCTGCGGTCTTTCCAATTGGTTATCTTGCTCAGGGTTTCGGCTCCTATTATCAATACATTTCTATACACACCCGTTTTAATAAATTGTTCACCGATAGCCAAAGCATATAAAAACCCCGAACATGCTGCTTCTATATCAAATGCCACCGCATTTTTAGCGCCAATATTTTTCTGCACGATACAAGCAGTCGATGGAAACGCCATATCCGGTGTTGCGGTGGCTACTATAATTAAATCAATATCTTCTAATAATAAACCCGCATCATCGATAGCAATTTTAGCGGCCTCAGTGGCTAAATCAGATGTTGCTGTTTTATTATCTGCAATTCTTCTTTCGGATATTCCGGTTCTGGTTCTGATCCATTCATCGGTTGTATCCACCATTTTTTCCAAATCAAAATTAGTTAACTTTTTTTCAGGAAGACAACTTCCCGTACCCGTGATACCTACTGACAAAAATTTATTCAATAATATCCTCCCCTAAACCGGTAATCTTTTCGGCTATATCATCTATTACATCATTTTCTATAAATTTAATCCCCTGCTTTATTGCATTTTTAACAGCTTTTGCATCGGAACTCCCGTGGGCCTTGATCAACACTCCTTTAACTCCTAAAAATGGTGCTCCGCCATATTCCGTATAATCAAAACGCCCCTTGAAATCTTTGAGCCCTGATTTTAATAATGATGCGCCTATCTTTCGAAGGGGATTTTTAACAAACTCTTCTTTTAATAACCTGAAAATGGAATCCGCCAAACCCTCCGTAAGCTTTAAAATAACATTGCCCGTAAAACCGTCACATACTATGACATCTGCATATCCGGCCGGTATATCCCTGGCCTCTATATTCCCTTTAAAATTAAATGGGCCGATTTTACAGAGTTTATGTGCTTCTTTTACAATTTCACTTCCCTTTTCCTCTTCTATACCTATATTGACAATACACACACTCGGTTTTTTTATTTCAAGCACTTTTTCAGCATAGACACTGCCCATGATTCCGAATTCTAATAAATTTCTCGGTTTACAATCCGAATTAGCTCCACCGTCAATGAGCACCGACATCCCGTTGACAGTCGGATATGGAGGTGCAAGGGCGGGCCTGTCTATCCCTTTAATTCTTCCTAGAATTAAAAGGCCCCCGGCTAATAGGGCTCCCGTATTTCCTGCGGATACAATGGCATCCGCCCTCTTTTCTTTGACAAGTTTTAATGCCGCTACCATTGAAGAATCCCTTTTTTCTCTGATTGCCGACACCGGCTTGTCTTCATTGGTAATTATTTCATTGCAATGAACTATCTCAATTTTTTCTCTTGTATGGTCGTATTTTGCCAACTGCTCCTCTATCATTGGTTCATTGCCTGCAAGTATAACATCTATATTGTAACTTTTAACCGCCTCAACAGCCCCTTTGACGGTAGCAACCGGAGCATTGTCCCCTCCCATCGCGTCAATAACAACCCTCATATTTTGCCTCCTCATTTACTCTTGATTATTACCAATATAAACTTGCCCCTGAACACCTGCACTTGATTGACATATATTTTAACATGGACAAAATGATTGTTTCCTCTGACCCTCATAACCTCCGCCTTTGCTACCAGTTTATCACCTGCGCTTACAGGGCTTAAATATTTAATATTAGATACTCCTGTCAGTGCTACTTCGGCATCTATTACAGCCATTGCTAAAGATTCGGCTTGTGAAAAGATATGATGCCCCCTGACTATACTGGTTTTGCTGAACGCCATTTCAGGTGTAGTCTCCAAAATTGATATTCCGCTGACACCCAAGTCCAAATCCACCAATTCCCCTACAATCTCCGTGCCAACAATACTGCGTACCTTTTCATAGTTCTTTTCCGCTACATTTTTGATACGCTGTCTGAGCTCCGGAATTGCTAATTCCAATCTATCTAATCGAATAGTCTGTATGCTCACTTTAAAATGTTCGGATAGATCCTCATCTGTCATAAAGGGATCCTCTCTCAATAATGTCAATAATTTTTTTTGTCTGGTTACTTTATTTAACCTTACGGATTTGTTCACCTTTGTCACCTCGGTTTAGTACTTAAGACTAGTACCTGATTATAATGTAGAGTATATAATTATTCTATAAAAAAATCAAGCACTATATTCCATATAAATAAAAGGCTCATCCAAAATATCCGGCCCATATTCGAGAAATATATATTTTTTATGCTTCTATACGCACACAGGCGTTATAAACAAAAAAAATAATAATGCATCACATCTTTTTTGTATGCATTACTATCCTTTTCCGTATCTGTAAAATATATTATTTAACAATAACCTCTTCATTTTTATAGTATCCGCATTCGGGGCACACCCTATGAGGCAGTTTGGGTTCATGACATTGAGGACATTCTACAAATCCGGTCGCAGTATACTTTGAGTTGGAAGCCCTCCTCATATTTCTTTTAGATTTTCCGGTTTTACGCTTTGGTACCGCCATTTTGACACCTCCTTATTCATGTTATAAAAGTTTTTTTAGTTTAGCCAGGCGAGGATCTATATCATTATCATAGGACCGTATATGATTACAATCACAGGAGTCTTCTTCCAATTTCGTGCCGCATTTGGGACAAAGGCCCCGGCAATTTTCATCACATACAAGTTTGATGGGAATATTCATTATAATATGTTCCTTTATCAATTTCCCTAAATCAAATATATCATCCTTATAATAAATTACATCATCATCTATCTGATCATCTTCATATTCAAATAAATTTTCATGTATTATCTCTGCATTGATATTTGAATTAAAATGATAAATAAACGGCTCAAGGCATCTATTACAATTTGCTTGCATATCCGCCATTATTTCCAAAGTTATATACAACCTGTAGTCAATCACATGTAATTTGCCTTTAACATCGACGGGTGATACTATATATATCTTATCACCATAAAAATCAATAACATCAAGAGCCAGGGTAAAATTTAAACAGTGAGTATTCTGATCCCCTTTTCTTATACTATCGATATCAAGTTTCACAGCTATCACCTCAAGTAAATTACTAAGATAAATTATATAAATGATTTTTTTATTTGTCAAGTATTTTATACCATAACCATGATGAGCATTGCCGTCGTATTGATTTATCAATTATACACTTTAATGTTTCTCATAAAAAATATTAAAAGGTAGGCACGCCTACCCTTTAGTATTTGCATATTTTATTTACATATTTATTGAAATTTATTATTTTTCTACTATGTTTTTAGTGTCCCTTGCGATGGCAAGTTCCTCGTTTGTAGGTACTACCATCACCGTAACTTTGGAATCATCTGAAGATATTATCGTTTCCTTACCCCTTGTGTTATTTTTTTCGTCATCGATCTTTATTCCCAAAAATTCCAAACCGCTGCAAGAGTCTTTTCGAACATCTATAGCATTTTCGCCTACACCGGCCGTAAATACTATGACATCCAAACCACCCATCATAGCGGCATAAACAGCTATATATCTTTTAATTCTTCGGCTATATATATCTAATGCCAATTTTGCCCTATAATTGTTTCCTTCGGCAGCCTCCATTATATCCCTGAGATCATTGCTTATTCCCGATACTCCAAGAAGTCCGGATTTTTTATTCATAAAATTATCAAGCTCCTGATGTGATAGGTCTTCTCTCTGTCCTACGAATGGAACTATAGCAGGATCTATATCTCCGCATCTTGTGCCCATTACCAAACCTTCCAACGGGGTAAGCCCCATACTTGTATCAACGGATTTGCCGCCGTCCACGGCAGTTATACTGACACCATTTCCTATGTGACAGGTTATAATTTTTAAATCTTCGATCGGTTTTTCAAGTATTTCGGCTGCTCTATATGCTACATACATATGAGATGTACCATGGAATCCGTATCTTCTGACACCATGTTTTTCATACCACTCGTAGGGCAGTGCATATATATATGCTTCCGGAGGCATTGTCTGATGAAATGCCGTATCGAATACTGCTACCATTGGTACATCCGGTAATAATTCTTTAGCGGCATATATTCCCATAAGATTTGGAGGATTATGTAATGGCGCAAGATTAGCACATCTCTCCACCTCACTTATTACCTTATCTGTTATAAGCACGGAACTTGTAAATTCCTCCCCGCCATGAACAACACGGTGTCCTGTCGCCGATATCTCATCCATTGACTTGATTACACCATATTCAGGATTAGTCAATGCATTCATTACAATTCCGAGTGTTATCTTATGATCCTTCAAGTCTTCTCTTATAACAACTTTTTCTTTACCAATTGTCTCGTGAGTTAAAAATGAATCGTCAATTCCTATTCTTTCCGCTAGACCTATTGCAAGAAGTTCTTCATTTTGCATATCGATAAGCTGATATTTTAATGATGAGCTTCCACAATTAATTACTAAAACCTTCATACTAAAACCTCCTTAATATTTATACTACTACTACCCTTCCTATATTATTGTTAATCATAATATTACTACTAATCATAATAAATTTTTGGAGAAATATCAAGTTATTTAATAAATTTTTAGCATTTGGTACAAAATATATCTAAATTTAAGGCTTATCAAATTGGGTTATATATATTAAAATGTATATTGAGAAAACTTTTTTGGAGGTATTATGAAAATTTTAGGCCTTATTACAGAATACAACCCTTTTCACAATGGACATTTATATCACCTGAATATGTCTAAAAAAATTACCGGTGCCACACATACCATAGCAATAATGAGCGGTAACTTTGTCCAAAGGGGTGAACCCGCAATTACTCATAAATGGGAGCGTGCAAAAATGGCTGTAAAATCCGGCGTCGATCTGGTAATTGAGCTCCCCACCCTCTATGCCTGTTCAACAGCGGAAATTTTTGCCTATGGGGCTATCAGTTTGCTCAATAGTTTAAAAGCTGTTAACTATGTCAGTTTCGGCAGCGAAGCAGGGGATTTAAATTTACTTTCAAAAATTGCCGATATATTGGTTGACCCTCCGTTTCAATTTTCAATAATATTGAAGAATTATGTCAATTCGGGTTTTACATTTCCCATTGCCCGTTCCAAAGCCATAATCAAATATCTTGAAAAAACGGAACATTATAAAATTGATAAATTAATTTTAATACATAATACTATCAAAGATCCTAATAATATTCTGGGCATAGAATACCTCAAAGCAATTAAACGGCTCGATAGTTCAATTATGCCCATTACAATCGGCAGAAAATCTGCCCGTTACAGCAACAAAAAGATCCCTGCGGGCACCGTTGCAAGTGCCACCGCTATAAGGGAGCATATATTTAATAACAAACCCTTATCGGATATCGAACACGTTATTCCAAATTTCACATTTGATATTTTATTATCCAACATGGATGCCGGGTTTGCCCCTATTTCAGATATGAATTTTGAAAAACCCATCCTCACTATATTGAGAAGGGGCAATTTAGACGATATAAAAAATGTTTTCGATGTCGTAGAAGGGTTGGAAAATAAAATTTTCCGATGTTCAATCAAAGTGAACACCTTGCCGGAACTCTATGATTGTATCAAAAGCAAACGTTATACATTGACAAGATTACAGAGAATTTTAACACATATTTTATTAAATATAGACAAAAACGATATATTTTATTGTAATAAAAACGGCGGTCCCCGGTATGCCCGTATATTGGCATTCAACACAAAGGGCCGAGAAATACTCAAAATCTTAAAATACTCTTCCTCTATTCCTATA
>JALNXC010000069.1 GCA_023230535.1 Alkaliphilus sp.
AATTATTTATTATCTATTAACCCGCGGTCAACTATTGTCCCGCAACCATCACTTCACTATTATTCCTTATTATTCCTTTCCGTATTTGTGTCTAATAAATTCCTTAAAAGTTTTTATTTCTCTTATTGCCTCGTCGGGCAAATCATCCTCATACCCGTCGGATCTGCTGAGGGCCAATGTTTCTATAGGTGTTTTGATATCGGTTTTTCCCAAAAGAAAATCCAGTGATACGTCAAAAAAGTCTGCTAATTTTTTTAATGTAGTTATATCAGGTTCCCGTATTCCTTTTTCATAATTGCTTATGGTTTGTTGTGCTATTCCGAATTCTTTGGCTAATTCTTCCTGTTTTAGGCCTTTTTCTTGTCTCAGTTGTTTTATACGCAGCATTTTGCAATTTCTCCTTTCGCTTAATTTTAAACTTCTAATAGAATGATACCACACCTTGTAGTTAATGTATACAGTTATTTGCGGTAAATATTTCTAAAATTCATTGATTAACAAAAAAATGTGGTGTATTATATAATCACATACAACGAATAGTATTATATCCCAGGACGGACTACAGAAAGGGGTAAAAGGGAGGAGTATCATGGATCCATTAGTTAAAAATTTTTATGCTTTGTATGAAATAATATCCGCAGATAAGGAATACCTGCCCGAGCATGTTTTTATAAAATATGGACTTATGGACATTACATGGGATGAACTTAAAGAGCTAGAGACCATGGAGATGAAAAGATTACATCGGGAAGAAAAATTGAGTCTTAAGAAGATAGGCAAAATGTTTTCCTTGACGGATAGCGGGGTGTACAGGCGCATTCAAGCATTTGACAAAAAACAAAAAAAGGGGATATGAAAATAAGCAGAAATAAAGGTCCTATGGGGGATATAAAAACAGACGGGAATAAATTTCCTACACGAGAAGAATTTCATGAGAATATTATAAAATTGAGAAGAGAAAAAGAAAAAAAGCGTGAATCCATATATCTGGCATATCTTAAAGAACAGAGATTTAAGCAAAAATCGCATAGAAAGAAGGGATATAGTGAAAATATATATAGATCCGGGTCATGGTGGTAATGATCCCGGGGCCATAGGGCCTACCGGGTTGAAAGAAAAAGATGTAAATTTAGATATTGCGGTCAATGTCGGGAAAATATTGAACCGGTATGGTATCAATGCCATATTGACCAGACGGGGTGACAATAGGGTAGAATTAATCGATAGGGTTAAGATGGCAAATGATAATAATGCCGATTGTTTTATAAGTATTCATATCAATAGCGCTACTAATTCCGCTGCTACAGGTACCGAAACCTTTGCCTTCCCGAATTCTGTTTTAGGCACAAAATTAGCGGGAGCTGTACAAAAAGCTCTTGTAAATGAAATAAATCTAGCGGACAGGGGGGTAAAACATAAGGATTTCTTTGTGTTAAAGAATACCAAAATGCCTGCTGTTTTAGTAGAAGTAGCTTTTATTAATAATCCTAAAGAAGAAAAATTACTGAAGGATCAAAATTTCTTATATAAAGCTTCAATGGGTATTTCTAAAGGTATATTGGCATTTTTGGGAGTGGAATATAAGGAGGAACATGATATAAGTGATGACATAAGCCCCTGGGCAAAAGCTGCCATGGAATGGGCAACCGATAAAGAAATAAATTTGACTGACGGAAGTATGCCTAAAGAAGCTGTGAGTTTAGAAAGGTTGGTGGCTATTTTATATAGGTATCATAACAAATTCGGAAGATAAAAATCAGCTACAGTCCGGGGGAAACTCCCCGGGCTTTTCTTTGCAGCATTCCTTATAACAATAGGGGTTGACATGGACAACCACATCTTCTACATTATCTATTTCCTCTCTGATTATATTTTCCACTTCTTTAGCTATCTCATGCCCTTCGTATATGTTGATGCTCGGATTTACACATATACTTATATCGACGAAAACTTTGGTACCGTGTCGGCGGGTCCGCATATCACTTATGTTTTCAGTATCGGTTTTATTGATTATGATGTCCTTTACATTGTCTATTTCATCAGTATGTATGGAGACATCTATCAATTGTTGGAAACAGTCTGTAAATATTTTGATACCGACTTTTATTATAATTATAGAAACAACAAGGCCTGCTAAACCATCCAAGATATAGATTTCATATTTTGCCCCCAATATTCCGATAAATGAAGCTATTGAGGAGAGTGCATCGGAACGGTGGTGCCAGGAATCGGCTATCAATGCCGGGCTCTGTTCTTTTGTACCTACCCGAAATGCAATCTGATATTGAGCTTCCTTAATAATTATGGAGATAAGAGCCGTAAATAATGCAAAGTAGGTAAAATGCACCTGCTTTTTTTGTATTGTAGCAATAAAGGCACTATATCCAATTTTTACACCTACATAAATCAATACTATTGATAACAGAAATGTGGTTATTGTCTCGATTTTTCCATGACCATAATGATGTTCTTCATCTCTGGGTTTTTGTGACATTTTTACGCCTATGATGACTCCTACGGATGTTATTACATCGGAACCGGAGTGAACCCCATCGGCTATCAATGCTGTACTGCCGACCATCAACCCGGCTATTATTTTAATAATCAGCAAAAACATATTCAAGATAATTGTTATGATCAGCGTTTTGTTGATGTTTTCAGTTTTAGATGTATTTTTATCCATAATAAGTATAGCCTCCATTATCAGTCGGAACCTATTTCATTATTATATGCAAAACCCGTATATTTGTAAACTTTGAGGGCTCCGCATTTTAAATTATTCAACAAATATTGCCAATTGATAATAAGTTTTATATCTGTAATATCACTTGGAATTGCTGGTGATCTTTGTGATGTCATAAGGTGTTTCTTGGTAAACATAGTAGTTTAACCAATTGGCAAATAGTAAATTGGCGTGGCTTCTCCAAACAACCCTGGGGGGTTTGGACGGGTCATCATCAATAAAATAATTCTGCGGTATTTCAATTTTTCTGCCGGCAGCTATATCTCTGTTATATTCTTCCTTTAGTGTTATAGGGTCATATTCCGAGTGCCCGGTTATAAAGAATTGCCTTCCATTTTTGGAAGCGATTATATATACGCCGCTCTCCTCCGACTCTGACAGTATTTCCAATCCGGGAACATTCTCTATATCTTTTTTTCTGACCTCCGTATGCCTGGAATGGGGCACATAAAAGTAATCATCAAAACCTCTGAGTAATTTTACGTTTAATTTGTTTATAGTATGCTCAAATATACCAAACATTTTCTTTGGCAGGGGATATTTATTAATATTGTAATGATGAAACAGTCCTGCCTGTGCTCCCCAACATATATGGAAAGTGGATGTGACATTGCTCAGGGTCCAATCCATGATTGTTTTAAGTTCCTCCCAATAATCCACTTCATTGAATTCTAAATGTTCCACCGGAGCTCCTGTAATAACAAATCCGTCAAATTTCTCATCTTTTATTTGATCGAAGGTCTTATAGAAAGTAGTCAGATGCTCCTGGGATGTATTTTTAGAATTATGGCTTTTAGGATGTAACAGTACGATGTCCACCTGAAGGGGGGAATTCCCCAAAAGTCTCAGAATCTGAATTTCCGTAATAATTTTCTTAGGCATCAAATTTAAGAATCCTATTTTTAAGGCACGAATGTCCTGGCTAAGGGCTCGGCTTTCCGTCATGACAAAAATATTTTCATTAGTTAAAATTTCTGTTGCGGGGAGATTATCGGCTATTTTTACTGGCATTTAAATCAGGTCTCCTTTTTAAATTTTTCAAACGATAACTATAAAATAAAAAAGCTGCTCCAAGAGCGTGGAGAAGCTTAAATGGTTACAGATACTTATCCTCTCATCTCTTAGGTTAATGTACCTACAGGATTTAGCACCATACATAACAGGTATGCTGGTTGCCGGGCTTCATGGGGCCAGTCCCTCCGCCGCTCTTTATAAGAGCTTATTATAAAGTTTATAGTATATAATTTACCATTCAATAAAGCATATGTCAAGGAGATAGTGTTAAGATTGTTAAGATTAAAATATATTCAAATTTACCTAATAGACAAATTATGATATAATATGAATATATAAATAAGGCGAAAAGAGGTGTTGTCATGGAATTAAATATTAGGCCATCGGCAGATCTAAGAAATAAATATAATGAAATATCTAAACAGTGCAGGGAAACTAGAGAGGCTGTGATTATTACTGTAAACGGTCGTGGTGATACAGCTGTTCTTGGATTACAGGATTACAAGCAAATGAAAGCAGAACTAGAATTGCTTCGAACCCTTGCAGAAGCGGAAGATGATGTGCAAAATGGAAGGATAGGCTTCATGCAGGAATCTTTAGATACACTTCGTGAATCTTTGGTAAACAGGAAGAATAAAAATGTATAAGATCATGAGAACAGACAAAGCAGAAGATCAGCTGAGGGATATAGTTTATTACATCGCAGATGATTCAGGTAGCATTGATATTGCTCTCAAATATTTGGATAAAATAGAAGAATCCATTAATCGTTTAAAACAGTTTCCTAACTCAGGAAGCATACCTAGATATTCTATTTTGAAAAAACAGGGTTATAGAGTAGTCATTGTGGAGAAACATCTTATATTTTATAAAGTAAATGAGGAAAATAAAGCAGTTATCATTTATGCTATAGTTGATGGAAGAAGAGAATATCAAAATTTAATATAGTCAGGTTTTAGAATTCTAAGCCCTATAGTTTTAACTGTAGGGCATTTTCTATATTTATTATGGTTCCACCATTAAGTAAGATAAGTTTTTAAGGATTAGGAATCTGAAAAGAAAGTATGATAAATGAAGAATATGGATTTTACCACCAAGGAGCTACTGTACACCCGGGACATCATTATGAAAATGGGAAGCCTATTGTACATTCCGATTGTGGCTGCCATTACCGTTGGCCGGGTTGGATTGAACGCATAGAAAAAGCCGAGCTTATAAGATCCATGTCCAAGAAAGGATGCTCACCTGATAACGCAGCCTGTGAAGGTTTTTTTGGTAGACTGAAAAATGAGATGTTTTACGGCCATTCTTGGACCGGCGTGACTACAAAACAATTTATAGATATACTTAACGAATATATTAAATGGTATGCTGAAAAAAGGATTAAATTATCACTGGGGGGAATGAGTCCTTTGGACTATAGAAGGAGTTTAGGTTTTGTCGTTTAAAGGTTCAAAAAAATAAACGAACTTCTTGCATAACTACGACAAATCGGTCGTCCCCCGCATGATAGGAGCATGCAAAGAGGGTAAGCAGTTTATCATCATCCTGCAGGATTACGCCCGTATCATAGAATGCGGATTTACGAACTCCATCAATATATTGAGTAAAAATATACTTATTGAGACATAGTATAGGAATACTTATGGTTACTATGTCTATAGTAACTATAAGTAGGGAGATTGTTAATAGGTAACTACATATATAGAATGAAATAAAAGGTGGTGTTATTTTGGCTGCAGGGAACCCAATCGTTACTGTAAAGGACTATGGACATATTATTTATCATTTCGCTGAGATTATGGATGAGAAAGAGATTACGCGAAATAGGCTTGCGTCATTGGCGGGCATGAGGTTCAAGGTAGCAGATTGGCTGTATAAAGGAACGATCGAACGCATGGACATGGACATTTTAGCACGTGTTTGCTTTGTGCTGGACTGCCAGGTGGGAGATGTCATTCAGTTTTGTAAACCTGGTGAGGACTCTTAACATACATCTGCTTGCTGTAGGGTTTATGTATGGTATAGGAAAATGAGAAAGGTCATAAAGACTTCAGCTGTAATCAGTGTCCCAAGTTGATAGCCATAGATGAACTGTTTAACACCAGATAAACGGTTTAACTCCGCCTGTGCTTTGGAAAATTTCTTAAATAATCCCAGCTCTTCTTCCTCCTAAGCTTTTAGAAGCTTATTTTCGATTACTGCGTTTTCCCTCACAAGTCAATACCTACGTGGCAACACACTGTTACATAAATTCTGCTAAAAAAATCCAGACCACTTTCACTAAAAAGAAAGTTGTCTGGAAATAATAAAACATTCTATTGATTCGGGCGCATAATTGATTCATGATGAATATATATCCAATAGCACCATGATATACCTTTGTAATGGCTTAGATGAAAACATCGATTGCCTGAAAAAAATTTATCTTGTTTTAATCCAATACAAACTTCCGTAAATTCGTACCCAATAGGGTAATAATAGATATATAAGCACCTTTATACAGTATCGGATATAACAACCGGTGAATTATTATACAAACTGAGTTATTATGGTTTATATGAGAAAGCTAATTGATAAAATAAGATTAAATAAAGAACAAAGGGAAAAACTGATAAAGGCGGTTGAGGCACAAAAGTCCGAACAACGAGAGATGCTAAGAGCAAAGATAATTCTTCTATTGTGGGAAGGGAATGATGAAAACGAAGTAGCTAATCAACTTGGCATAAATATCAAAACTGTTCGAAAGTGGAGAGACCGATTTCATGCCAGCTGCATTTTTACACCAAAACATGCCTCATGGATAAATCGGATAGAAATATTTTTTTTAATATTGCATAGAAGATGCCTGAAATTATCAAGCTTCAAATCAAAAGAAGAATTAAAACAGATGGTAATAAAATTTATCAAACTTTGGAACGATAAAGAAGGGCATGCTTTTAATTGGGCG
>JALNXC010000070.1 GCA_023230535.1 Alkaliphilus sp.
CTTGAACATTATATATCTTGGTTTAAAGTGTTTTTTCATGCAGAAGGTGCAAAATTTCCGGTGGAACTTGCAAATTTCAGATTTTCCGCCCATGGTGAGGGAGAAATTTTTACGGATCCGGTTGGTTGTACACAGGTAAGGCTACAAAAATCCGGAATACTCTATGCCCAAAGCTATTGTAATATACACGGGGTATGGGAAAATAGCAAAGAGATCAAAGTAGAATAGGCACACAAGGATACAATTTTTTATGTTTCCCCGAAAGGGCGAACACATGGGTTCGCCCCTACAACAAATCAATAAATTAGAGACCGGTGTTCCGGAATTATAAAAAATCCGGCATACCGGCAAGCTGATATCCGGATTCTAAATGGTAGGGGCAGACCTGTGTGTCTGCCCGCAAAGGAATACAAGTATACAATTTTTATGTCCTCTCTTCTAAAGGGCGAACACATAGGTTCGCCCTTACAATATTAAAAAGGCGGGCACATAGGCCCGCCTTTACATATTTTTTGCTTTTTATTGTTCCGCTAAACATCTATATGACTCGTATCTCTCCTTAGCATCCTCTTCAGCCTTATCAAATAACATATCTGCTACTTCCGGGAAGGTTTTAGTGAGTGAAGAATAACGCACTTCGCCTAACAAGAAATCTTTGAATGATGCTGTAGGTTCTTTTGAATCCAATATGAATGGATTTTTCCCCTCTTCTTTTAATAACGGGTTATATCTATACAGATGCCAATATCCGGCCTCAACGGCTTTTTTGCCCTGCTCCTGTGTTTTTCCCATTCCCGCCCTGATGCCGTGTGCAATACATGGTGAATAAGCTATTATGAGCGAAGGGCCGTTATATGCTTCCGCCTCTTTCAAAGCCCTGATTAATTGATTTTGATCGGCACCCATGGATACCTGTGTCACATAGACATAACCATAGGTCATCGCTATCATGCCCAAATCTTTCTTTTTAGTCCTCTTTCCTGCAGATGCAAATTTAGCGACAGCGGCCGTCGGAGACGCTTTGGACGCCTGACCGCCGGTATTTGAGTAGACCTCCGTATCCAATACAAGAATGTTTACATCATCTCCGGAGGCAATTACATGGTCCAAGCCGCCAAATCCGATATCGTAGGCCCAACCGTCCCCACCGATTATCCACTGTGACTTCTTAATTAGAAAATCTTTTTTATCAATTATTTCATCTATGACAGCATTACCCTTTGCCGCTTCGAGCAGTGGCAACATCTTCCGAGTAGCCTCTTCGGATGCTTCCGCATTATCCTTTCCTTCCAACCAGGCTCTGAAAGCATCTTTTAATTCATCAGAAATATCAAGTTCAAGCGCTTCCGTCATAAGAGCCGCCAATTTATTTCTTATCTGCTTGATGCCTAAGAACATTCCATATCCGTATTCCGCATTATCTTCGAACAATGAATTAGCCCAAGCAGGCCCTCTACCCTCGGCATTCGCACAGAACGGAATTGCCGGAGCACTTCCGCCGAATATTGAGGTACAGCCTGTAGCGTTGGCTATGAGCATCCTATCTCCAAACAACTGGGTGATCAATTTAATATAAGGTGCCTCTCCGCAGCCCGCACAAGCGCCGGAAAACTCGAACAGCGGTTGAGAAAATTGGCTTCCCTTCACTGTAAATTTATTTGTTAAATGAGATTTATCCGAAACTGTCACGGCATATTCCCAATTTTCTTTTTGTGCTTCTATCTGCGGCGCAGCCGGGGTCATTGTGATAGCTTTTTGTTTTGCAGGGCAGACTTCGACACAACTTCCGCAACCGGTACAATCCAATGCACTGACTTGGATTCTATATTGCAATCCTTCAAGGTCCTTCCCCATTGCTTTTATCGTCTCAAAGCCTTCCGGAGCATTTTTAATTTCCTCTTCATTCAGTAAAAACGGTCTGATGGCCGCATGCGGACATACATATGAACATTGGTTACATTGTATACAGTTTCCACTGTGCCATTCGGGCACATTGATGGCTACCCCGCGCTTCTCAAATCTTGAACCCCCGAGGGGAAATTCGCCATCCGGTCTATTAAAAAAGGTACTCACCGGTAAAGTGTCACCTTTTTGTGCACTCATAGGTCTCAATACATTTTTAATAAAATCGGGCTCATCTACCGCCGTTGTGGCAGCAGCCTCATCTTCCGCATCGCCCCAAGCAGCAGGCACATCTATTTTAACCAACGATTCCAGGCCATGATCCACAGCCTGATAATTCATCTGTACTATCTTCTCTCCCTTTAGCCCGTAAGAATCTACAATCGCTTGTTTTAGATATTTAATAGCATCTTCCAATGGAAGAACTTCCGCTAATTTGAAGAATGCGGATTGCATAACCATATTAATTCTTCCGCCTAATCCGATTTCAGATGCTATTTTGGTTGCATTGATCGTATAAAAATCGATATCATTATCAGCGATATATTTTTTAAGTAATGCAGGTAATTTTTCATCCAACTCTTCCGGTAACCAAGTACAGTTTAATAAAAACGTTCCGCCCTTTTTGAGCCCCTCCGTCAAATCATACATATATACATATCCCTGATTGTGACAAGCAATAAAGTCTGCCTCGTCGATTAAATAGGTCGACTTGATAGGCTGTTTACCAAAACGCAAATGTGAAACCGTAAGCCCGCCGGACTTTTTAGAATCATAAGCAAAATATGCCTGAGCGTACATATCCGTATTGTCACCGATAATCTGTATGGCACTCTGGTTTGCCCCTACCGTACCGTCCGACCCGAGGCCCCAGAATTTGCACCTGATTGTCCCTTCCGGAGCTGTTATAACATTCTTTTCTACCGGCAAGGATGTATGTGTAACGTCATCTATTATACCTATTGTAAATCCGTTTTTAGGTTCTTCCAATTTAAGATTATCAAACACAGCTTTAATTTGAGCCGGTATGGTATCTTTAGAACCTAACCCGTATCTTCCCCCCACTATCAATGGAGCATTTTCTTTATCAAAGAATAAAGTTTTGATATCCTGATATAAAGGCTCTCCCAATGAACCGGGTTCTTTGGTCCTATCAAGCGTAGCAATTTTCTTTACTGTCTTCGGTAAAACATCAAAGAAATATTTTTCCGAAAATGGCCTATAAAGATGTACTTTGATTAAACCCAACTTTTCTCCTTTTGCATTAAAGTAATCTATTGCCTCTTCTATCGTAGATGTTACGGAACCCATTGCAATGATGATGTTTTCCGCATCCTCCGCACCATAATATATGAATGGGGCATAATCCCTTCCGGTCAGTTTGGTTATTTCTTTCATATAATCGTTTACTATGTCCGGAATAGGTGTGTAAAAACTGTTTGAAACTTCTTTAGCCTGAAAGTAAATATCCGGATTTTGAGCCGAGCCCCTTAAACATGGACGTTCCGGATTTAATCCGCTGACCCTGAATTCCTTAATTGCATCCCAATCCACAAGATTTGCAAACTCGTCGTATTCTATCACTTCAATTTTTTGCATTTCGTGAGAAGTTCTGAATCCGTCGAAAAAACTTATAAAAGGAATTCTTCCTTTTATGGCAGCCAAATGAGCCACCCCTGCTAAATCCATAACTTCCTGAACACCACCGGCAGCAAGCAGGGCAAAACCTGTCTGTCTCGTAGCCATCACGTCTGAATGATCGCCGAATATAGAAAGTGCATGACCCGCAAGTGCACGGGCACTCACATGAAATACTCCGGGTAGTAATTCAGCTGCAATTTTATACATGTTAGGTATCATCAATAATAGACCCTGCGATGCGGTAAAAGTGGTGGTTAACGCACCGGTAGCTAAGGATCCGTGAACAGCGCCTGCAGCTCCCGCTTCAGATTGCATCTCCGTCACCTGCACTGTTTGCCCAAAAATGTTTTTTTGTCCCTTAGCGCTCCACTCATCGACATGTTCCGCCATATTTGAAGACGGTGTGATTGGATAGATAGCAGCTACGTCCGTAAATGCATAAGCAACATAGGCTGCGGCCGTATTGCCATCCATTGTTCTCATCTTTCTTCCCATTTTACATTTCCCCCCCCTAATTGTATCCGCCATACAGTATATGTTTTTTTATTCTGTATATAAATAAGTATTGTTTCTATTATATATAAAAAGGGTAGAGTATTCAAATGAAAATTTATCAAATCTATAAAAATTTTATCTTTATTTGGCGGTATACAGTTTTAATACCCTTATTTCTATAATTATACCTAAAATTGCATATTTTTGTATATAATAAAAAACTTACACGATAAAAAAATATCGGCGCCTCTTAATCTGTCGTCTCTTTGAATAGGGTATTCTTTTTTGGTGTTTTTTTAGGAATATCGACGACAAAGCTGGTTCCTATATTATCATCACTCTTCACATATATCTGCCCATTATATTTTTTTACTATTTCCTTTACATTGTATAAACCAAATCCGCTTCCCTCACTGCCCTTGGTGGTAAAACCCTTTTTAAATATTTTATTCCTTATTTCTTCAGGTATAACAGTGTCCCTGTTGTTAACCTGAAAAATGCATTTTTTTTCATCACAATGCATATCTATAATGATGGAACCCTCCCCGGCTTCTAATTTCTCGGCCTCATATATGGCATTATCCAGTAAGTTGCCTAATATACTGACTATATCAATAGCATCAAATTCCTCTATCGAAATAAAGGGTTGTATATAATAACTAATTTTAACTCCTATTTCCTTACACTTATAGGCTTTGTTCAACAACAAGGTATATAGATATGTACAGGGCAATCTGCTGAGTTTCATCAATTCTTTTTCATCTATATTAAGTTTATTGCTATATTTACTTAAATATTCCTTTGCCTTTTCTATTTTCCCCAAGCTCAATAATCCCCATAATACCTGCAGATTGTTCGAAAATTCGTGTTTTTGCGATTTCAACAGATTATTAGCCGCCTGCATCTGCATAATTTCAAATGTTTGCATTTTATATTCTTTTTCTTTTTCTATTAAATCTTCTATTTCGCTAAATAAATAAATAGAATTTATTCCGATCAGTCCACTCAGCAAAAATAATACTATTAATACAACATCCGAATTCAAGGCGTAATATTGCGTATTTACCAATCCCCACATAACAAGGAGCATATAAAATGCAATTGCCGTTGCTAAAAATGTTTGTGCCAAAAAAAGAGCCCTTATGTTTTTTCTTTTGTTTTTAAAACTAAATTTCGGTGCTCTGAATTTCATTATCTATTCACCTACGGTTAAAGTAAAATTCCCAATATGTTTTCTAAACAAAATTATATCTTAAATATTACTTAAACTTTAATTGATATATTCGACATATTTCTAACAAATCCTCTATCCTGCCAGAACTTACCTTTACAAATTTTATACATAATGTGTTATAATAAAACGATTGCGGGCTAAAATCATGATACCGGCTATATGCTGATTCCCATGACCTGCTGCCCCGGTAGCAAAAATTCGGGGTGCTTTTTATTTAGTCAAATAGACACATTTAATTTTTTCTGTTATGATTGGTAGGAACGAAGACAAATCTAAAAAGGAGAATCCGTTATATGAAAGATAAAAAGGTATTAGCTACCGTTGACGGCAGAGAGATATTAGAGCAGGACATTGACCTGCTTTTAAACAGTTTGGAGCCCGAGAAAGCGGAATATTTGGGTACCGAAGAAGGTAGAAAAAAGCTATTAAATGATTTAATCGCTCAAGAATTGATCTATTTGGATGCAGTTAAAAATGAATTTGATAAAAATGAGGCTTTTGTGAGGGAAGCTCAAAAAATGCATGATAATTTTTTAAAACAATTTGCAATGCATAGACTGTTAAGAGATGTTGCAGCGACTGAAGATGAAATCTTAGATTTCTACAACGGAAATAAACAAATATTTGCAGAACCTGAAACCACAAAAGCAAGCCATATACTTGTCGACGACAAAGAACAAGCTGATAAAATCATAGAGGAAATCAATGATGGACTGCCATTTGAGGAGGCTGCCAAAAAACATTCGCGCTGTCCTTCCAAGGCCAATGGCGGCGATTTGGGATATTTTGAAAGAGGAAAGATGGTCCCTGAATTTGAAGCAGCTGCATTTGATATGGAAATAGGGGAGATGAGTGCTCCTGTTAAAACCCAATTCGGTTATCATATTATTAAACTGGTAGATAGAAAAGAGGAAAATATAAAAACCTTTGATGAGGTTAAAAATCAATTAAGCCAACAATTAACCGCCGTAAAACAGCAAAAAGCATATGTTGATAAAACCGACGAATTGAAAAAGGAATATGAAATTATAATCAACAAATAGATACTGCACACACAATTTAAATATTTAACAAAACATATTATACATCGCATTTACAATGTATCATCATGGGTGCACTGGGGACGGTTCCCGGTGCACCCATTCCTTTCAATTCCTTTGAGCCATCTTTGCCCGGCACATTATTCACCCAATGCCCTCCTGAAGTCTTCTATTATATCCTCTATATTTTCTATACCTACCGAAACCCTGATCATTTCCGGGCCTATACCCGCGGCATTGAGTTCCTCATCCGTAAGCTGTCTATGAGTTGTTGTAGCCGGATGGAGCACCAGAGTTCTCACATCTCCCAAATGCACTACTAAACTTACTAAATCAATATTTCTTATAAATTCCCCCGCTCCTTCTCTTCCGCCCTTAACA
>JALNXC010000071.1 GCA_023230535.1 Alkaliphilus sp.
AATCGGCAATATTGCGTTTCTGACCGCATGTTTCATAATAATAACAGATCCGGCAAGGCCTTTTGACCTTGCTGTTTTTAAATAATCTTGATTTAAAACTTCTAACATACCTGAACGCATAAGCCTTGATATCTGGGCTAAAGGCATCATTGCCAATGTAATTGACGGTAATATAGTATGTCTGAATCCTCCCCATCCTCCAATAGGTATACAATCAAATTTTGTCGCAACAAATTGGATTAAGAATGTTCCCATAAGAAAACCGGGGACAGAAACTCCTATAATTGAAATTATCATTGAAATATAATCCGGAGCCTTATTCCGGTATAAAGCTGCAATAACTCCTAATGTCGGGCCGAATATTAAGGATATAAGAAGGGCTTCAAATCCTAAAACGGCTGAAACGGGAAAGCCTCTACTGATCATTTCATTTACTGTTTCAGTATCGGACCTCATTGATTTACCAAAATCAAATTTCGCAATATTTTTTAAATATGTTATATATTGTTCGGTTTTTGGCTTATCTAACCCATATTTTTTCATCAGGTTTTCGTATATATTTTCCGGGATCTTTCTGTTTTCATTTGCAAAAGGGTTGCCCGGAATCGCATTCATTAGTATAAATGTAATAGTTATAACTGCCCATATAGTTATTATAGATAAGAGCAGTCTCTTTAAAATATATTTGGACATGTGTTATCCTCTCTTCTATAATGTTTACACAAAATCAAGTGGCATGAATAATGCCACTTGATTTTATATTTATTTTATTTTTTTACTCAGTTATATCTGCATATGTTATGATTGGGCATCTGACCGGAACCTTGAATATACCGGATACATTTGATTTAACGGTGTATGGTTGAGTATAGAAATATATCGGGATTATCGGCATAGCTTCCATTAATATGATTTCCGCTTCTTTCATAGCAGCCATACGCACATTTTGGTCATTTGTGGACTTTGCTTCTTTGATCAACTCATCATATTTAGGATTGTTGTATTTAGCATCGTTAAATGCACTATCTGAACACCATAGATCTAAAAATGCCACGGGATCCATAAAGTCCACCATCCAACCGGATCTTGAAACTTGATAGTCTCCTGATTGTTCCCTATTAAGTTTTGTTTGGAAATCAACATTTTCAAGTCCTATTTTAATTCCGAAAAGTTCCCTCCACATTTCCTGAATAGCCTGTGCTATCTTTTTCTGGGATTCTGCAGTATTGTAAAGTATTACAAAGTTTGAATCGTTAAATTTTTCAATAGTCATACCTTCTTCGGCCAAACCTTCGTCAAATAGTTTTTTAGCTTCCTCCGTATCATATTTGATTAAGTCTCCTACTGATTTTCTAAAGTCATCACCATTTTCATCTTCCATTCCCGGAGGTATTATGCCTACCGCAGGGATCTGGCCGCCTTGGGTCACCTGTTCAACGATTGTTTTACGGTCTATAGCAATTGAAAGGCCTTTTCTTACCTTCGGGTTATTAAATGGTTGGACATTTGGATTTATATTATAATAATATGTACCGATTTGTAGTCCGATTTCTAATTCCGGATTACTTTCCTGTTTAAGTTGATTAATCACCGAAGCCGGGACATCTACCAGAAGGTCATATTCTCCGCCCCGGTATTTTTGCCAAGCGGTATTTTGATCCTCCAAAATATCTAAATCAATACCGTCTAACTTAATCTTCCTTGCATTATAATAATTTTTATTTTTTTCTAACACTATTTTGTCATTATGTTTCCATTCAACCAATTTGAATGGCCCGTTACTTACATAAGTAGCCGGGTCTTTTGCCCAATTGGGATTTTTTTCGGCAACATTTTTGTTTACCGGAAAATATGTATAGAATGCGGTTAATTCTAGGAAATATGCAATAGGTGTTTCCAGGGTTACCTCAAGAGTTTTTTTATCCAGAGCAGTAACTAAAACATCATCTGCCGAACCCTCACCGGCATTATATGATTTTGCTCCCCTTATATAGTACAGTATTGAAGCGTAATTGCCGGCTGTTTCAGGCGCTAAGGCTCTCTTCCAGGAATATTCAAAATCTTCAGCCGTAATCGGATCACCGTTTGTCCAAGTTATTCCATTGCGAAGTATGAAAATATATGTTGTTCCATCTTCGGATACTTCATAGCTTTCGGCCATACCTTCAACTAATTTTCCATTTTCATCAAAAGTCATGAGCCCTTCAAAAACATTTTCTAAAACCCATGACTCATGGGTTCCCTGAGCTAACGCCGGATCTAACGAACCGGGCTCACTACCATTATTTGCTCTCAAAATTTTCTTTTTGGTGCTTCCTGCATTTTCATCTCCTGCTTTAACAGTTGGAGAAAAACATCCTGTAACTATCATTGTCAGTATGAGCAGAATACCGGTGAACAGAACTAACCTTTTTTTCATAATTAAAATCCCCCTTTATGTTGGTTGAACCTGTAGTTTATTTACAAAGGATATAAAAATTTTTATAGTGACTCTATTTTTTAAAATTTATTTTTGATTACTATCAACCCATTCTTTG
Source organism: Alkaliphilus sp. (assembly GCA_023230535.1). Lineage (GTDB taxonomy): Bacteria > Bacillota > Clostridia > Peptostreptococcales > Natronincolaceae > JAAZJW01. Next base: position 2,538 of record JALNXC010000071.1, read on the forward strand.
GCGTTTCTTATTTCTATTTCACTTGGGATATAAACCCCAGGTATCCGTTTTAAATTTTTTATATTCGCCCATGCTGCGGTCTGATGGTTTTCAATAGGTGTGGCTATGTTTTTTTGTTTAAACTTATCTTTAGACATACAATCACTCTCCTTGTGATTAGTATCTCATCATGGAAAAAAAGCTATTCAATTATTGATAGGTTAAAAGTCAAGGAGAAGAAACCTAAATTGGAAAACTCTCATTTTTAATAAAAACCTTCCTTAGTTTTCCGTTTATAACGTTCCATGTAAAATCCAAAAATACCGCCGCATAAACCCCCGATTATATGTGTTAGCCTGGATATGTTATCATTTATAAAGACTATATCTATCACCTCTTTTCCAACGAAAAGAATAATAATTAAAATAAGTGTTAAAGGCACTTTCCCTTCCTGTGTATTAACAAAGGAGCTGAGCAAAATAAGCATAAATGTAACACCGCTGGCTCCTAATAATGCGGTATTAAATAATAAAATGTTTAGAACACCTGTGACAACAGCCGTAATAAATATCATACGGATAATAGCTCGCGAACCATATTTTTCTTCTAAAATAGGGCCTATTAATAGTATGATAAGAAAGTTATTTAAAAAGTGTTCTAAGCTTACATGACCTAATATATGGCCTATGAGCCTGAAATAAAATAGTATATCAGTTAAGGAACTTCTATATACGGAAAAGAATAAAATAGTTGAAGCCTTATTTGTCAATTCGTCCAGTATTAATACTATAAAAGACAATATTGTAAGGCTCAATATTACCGGAGAGTTATATTGGATTTTTTTAAACATAGGGATGCTCGCTTTCCTTGAAATATAATTTTTAAATTACAATTATGTATTTTTGAAAATCTTTTTAAATATTATCTGATCTGAATTTCCAAATAAATCATATTCAACATTATTATATACTAAAAGAACAGATAAATGGGAAAAATATTCTAAAATTTTGTCATAAATATTCGTTTTTTGTCGAATGCCGACGACATTTACCGGAGCACATCCACCGGATTTTGAAAAACATACATATTGATATATAATTGAGTTACAAAATAATACGGAAAGGAGGAAAGCGGAGGAAGTTCTCTGCTGAAATAACAATGAAAAAAATTATGGTTCCACTGGCTTATGGATTGGAAGAAATAGAGGCAATAGCCGGTATAGATGTGCTCAGGAGGGCCGATATTGAGGTAATCACTGTTTCACTGGGTGATTTAAAAGTAAAAGGGGCACATGATATTATTGTATTAGCCGACAAATCGATAGACGAAGTCGATGTTGATGAATTTGATGGTATCTTGCTGCCGGGAGGCATGCCGGGCTCTACTAATTTAAGGGATGACAAAAGAGTTATTAATATGATTAAATCCTTAAATGAAAGCGGGAAATTAGTATCTGCAATTTGTGCGGCTCCGATTGTTTTAGAAAGAGCGGGGGTATTGAAAGGCAGGAAGGCCACCGGTTATCCCGGATTTGATGGAGAAATGCCTTCTTGTAATTATACGGGTGATAGAGTAGTTGTAGATAATAATGTTATAACAGGTAAAGGACCGGGTGCGGCTTTAGAGTTTGCCTTTGAAGTAGTTAATTATTTAGTAGGTGAAGAGACGGTAAATAGATTAAAAGAAGAAATGATTATGGGGTGATATTATCAAAAAACAACAATAGATATACAGAGTATACTGTAGAGATTTAATAGCAGAAAGGCGGGGAAGCGAAGAATCTTGGTTGGCTTAAAAACGGATCTTTTGCTGCATTCAGTATGACGAAAAAAGAATATGCCTTTACACAGTCTGCCATCCCATGTCTTGCTATTTAAGCTTGACAAATTTCCTTAACCCCGTTATACTTAAAAAAGTATAACGGGGTTAGTAATATTTACAAATACAATTGAACAAACAAATTTATAGTAAAATAAATTAATCAAGAAGGTGTTGAAATGCGATTTGCTATTGTAGCAGGTACACCGTCATCGGGGAAAACATCGGTGATGATACATACGATTCGCCATCTTTTAGCAGAGGGATTTTCGGTTGCCGTATGCAAGATTGATTGTTTGGAGACCTCCGATGATGAGCGATATGGACGTCTTGGAATACCGGTAGCCATCGGTTTGAGTGATTATATTTGCCCGGACCATTTTTATGTTGCTAATTTGGAGGAAATTGAAAACTGGGCAAAAAAGCAAATGGCAGATATATTGGTTTTGGAAACAGCCGGTCTGTGCCACCGCTGTGCTCCGGCCGTACACGGATGTCTATCAATCTGTGTTATTGATAACTTAATCGGTATCGATACCCCGAAAAAGGTGGGTCCTATGTTAAGTACGGCGGATGTTGTTGTTATCACCAAGGGGGACATTGTTTCCCAGGCGGAACGGGAGGTATTTCGATATAGGGTAGAAAATATAAATCCCCAAGCTCGGATTTTGGACATTAATGGCCTTACAGGGCAGGGTTCGCTGTCATTGAAAAACGAGATTTTAAATTCCGGAACTTTGGAGGAAATCAGTGGTAAAGAACTGAAATATTCCATGCCCGCGGCTATTTGTTCTTATTGCGCCGGGGAAACTATTGTTGGGAAAAGCTATCAGATGGGCAATGTGAAAAAGGTTGACTTTGGGGGAGAGGAATAATGTTAAAAAAGATAACCATTTCCGGCGGCCTGGATAAGGACGGTATTTTGGAGAATATCAGACGGTTGGATATTTGTGTGGGCGAAGTGTTGGCGGTTGTAGGTCCTACCGGTTCGGGCAAATCTCAGCTGATTGCGGATGTTGAGCAGTATGCGGAAGAGGAAACACTGACCGGCAGGAGCATTTTAATCGATGATCAACCCTTGAATAAGAACGAGAATAAAAATTTGTCACGTTATCTGGTCGCCCAGGTTTCCCAAAATATGAACTTTGTGATTGATATGTCTATTGAAGAATTTTTATTAATGCATGCGCAGGTACGGGCTATCAAGGAACCTTCCCAAATAGTAAAAGATGTGCTTTCTATCACTAACCGGCTGTCGGGAGAACCGATTTCTTTGTCAATGAACTTGACCCAATTGAGCGGTGGCCAGTCACGGGCATTGATGGTGGCTGATGTAGCTTTGATCAGCAATTCTCCGGTTGTCTTGATCGATGAGATTGAGAATGCCGGCATAAATCGCTTACAGGCCTTGGAAATTTTAACGGGACAGGGCAAGATTGTGCTGGTTGTTTCGCATGATCCGACTTTGATCCTAATGGCCGGGAAAAGAGTAGTGATGAAAAACGGGGGTATGTATAAAATTTTTGAGACGACATCGGAAGAAAAAAAGATATTAAAGGATTTAATTAAAATAGATAAAAAGTTTGTCTGTCTGAGGGAACAGTTAAGGAGCAGTAAAAGCATTAGAGCAGTAGAACAAAAAAAGGAGGAGGTTGCGGGATGGCCAAAATTTTAGTGCATTGTCCGCTGAATATTAGCAGAACTTTGGAGGTGATGCTTGAAGAATATTGTCGGAAGATGGAGGGAAAATTGGGGACGCGAGTGGAACTGGAGACTCAACCGCATCGCCCACAAGAAAAGGGTCTATTTGAAAAATACATAGAAGAGGGAAATTTGCCGGAATTGGTTGTTGGGCATGTTAACGATTTTGCCGAGCTACCTGCAGGTTACCTTGAAAAACATTTTCTTTCGCTGCCCGGTCGCTGGCCTTTGCGTACGGAACTGGTGGAAGCCGGGTTTTTAGATCCAAAAGGATACTTTCATCCTTTTGTTGTGATTCCTTTTGCTATGTTTTATAACTTCAACTTGCTTGATGAAAGGGAGCTTCCCACGGTGTGGGAGGATTTGCTGGAGGCACGTTGGCGCGAACAAATTCTAATGCCTGATGATTACCGAGTGGTATCAAAGGTTATTCGCACTTTTATGGAAGCACATCATCCGGAAAGATTTGCTGATTTTCAAAAGAATGTAGTATATGAGGGAGCCCCGATTGATGTGGTCAATGCTGTGGATGAGGGGCACTATCCGTTGGGGATTACCAATATTGCTTTTGCCCGTATCTCTCGCCATAAAAATACTCGTTTAATCTGGCC
>JALNXC010000072.1 GCA_023230535.1 Alkaliphilus sp.
TGTCAATGGTATTGCCTTACGGTTTTCCAGCTTAAAATAGTTTGGTGCTATATCTACGCATATTCCGCAACCTGTGCAGGCCTGTTTGTTTATTTTGATACTATCTTTGGATAAATTATCTTCTCCCCATGGTATTTCATCTTTATTGACTAATTTCCCTATGATATATCCCATGGATATAATAGCTGCGGTGGTGAAAATCCATCTCACTATCATAAATTTGGGGCCGAGAAATTTGGCTTCGTTGGCAAGCATGGGTATTTTAATCACTGCCCATGAACTCAGTATAACAACTATATTTGATATACTGGCACCTTTCTGCAACAACATCTTGCACACCGGAAATGCAGCATATATAGGCCCTGCCGAAACACTTCCCAGGGCCAAAGAGATAAAGGAACCTTTCAATCCCGATCCTTCCCCTAGGGCATTTATTATCATATCTTTTGGTATCCAGGCTTCAATCAGGGCGGTCAATAAAAACACAACGGGCATTATAATCAACATTTCTTTTAAATAATATCCGCTGTTCTTTATAGACAGCACAGCTTTTTCGGTATTTATAACGAACAACAGCAGATATATGATCATAACTCCAGCTAAAAATAAATTCTTTTTAATCTTTTCCATCATAATACCACCCCCATCAATAAAGAAATTACTATTGCCAGTCCAAAACTTAATAGATTTCTGACTGTTGTAAATTTAATCCCAAATTCCTTCTTTTCCAGGTTAAAGGTTACCAAACCGACCATGGTTAAGGTAGTAAGAAAAGCAACTGCCGGCATTATACTGGCACCCATATCGACTATGGAACCCACCAGGGGAAATGCCACAAAAGCGGGAATTAATGTTACACTGCCCAGGGTTGCCGCTAAGACCGTAGATAGAACCGTGTTGGAACCTCCCAGATAATTTTTAATCAATTCCGGTGGAATAAATGTCAATATCAGGCCTATTAAAAATAATATCCCTATCAGCTGCCCTACTATATTTCCCATCATTTTTTTTGATTTTTTCATTGAATTGATTGTTTTTTCTTTGTCCTTGATGAGAGAAATAACAAACCATATCAAAGTGATTGCCCAAAGTGCTATGGTGAAAATATCCATAAAATCTCCCCTTTCATAATGATCAAATATTGTAGGAGTTATTCTTAATTCATTCTTATAAATATTAATATATCCTGATATAATAAGAAGTAACTTTAGTTACTTTTCGGAGGTTTTTTATATGAAAACAAATAAATATTTTCGATTTTTGTCAAGTATGCCGTTATTCAGTGGATTTGCCGAGAACGAATTAGCAAAGACCTTGGGAAACAGACTTCTTATAAGAAATTTTAGGAAAAATGAAATAATTCATCTACAAAATGAAAGGGCCAAGTCTATGGATATAATCCTGGAAGGCGGGGTTACTGTTCAAAGTATAGATGAAAATGGTAATATCCTGTCCATTGTTAATTTGAATGAGGGGGATATGTTGGGCTGCAATCTGATTTTTTCTAATGATAATGAATATCGCATGACGATAATAGCTATAGAGAACACTAAAATATTTTCTATGAGCAGGGAACAGATATTAAAATTCTGTCAAACAAATGAGGAGTTTCTGATCAAATTTTTAGAAATTCTATCTGATAAAGCATTAGTATTAACTACGAAGATCCGTTCTTTGGCAAGGAAAACTATCAGGGAAAAAATTATGGATTTTCTAATTTTTGAATCCGGCAGGCAGGACAGCAAAACAATAAAACTCTCTATTTCCAAGAAGGAGTTGGCCGAAAAATTTGGAGTTGAAAGGCCTTCGCTTCAAAGGGAATTAAGGAAGATGAAAAATGACGATTTGATAGATTATGATTCCAAGAGTATTGAATTAAAGTGAAGTTAAATATTATGATATAATAAATTTAATCGGTTATAAAAGAGTTAACACTGGTGATATTTGATGGTGCCGTAATGGTTTGGTCCGATAAGATATGATTGAGAAAATAGATTTTAATTATAAATAAAATTGAACAATCAGCAATCTATAATATAGTAGGTGTGATAAGGAAATTGCAGATATGGTATTATATCTATATAAAAAACTTCCGGGGGTGTGAATCCGTGGGCAACCTTAAAAAACTGGATTTGTATCAAAATGCTATTAACAAGCTGAGGCCCTTTGAGGATGGTATGTTAAAACAAGTGAGGGATTTTTATCGCGTTGGATTGACATGGACATCTAATGCATTGGAAGGGAATTCCCTAACTGAAAGTGAAACTAAAATTTTGATAGAAGAGGGGTTGACTGTCGGGGGAAAACCTCTCAGGGATATATTTGAAGCAATAGGCCATGCAAGGGCATGTGATTATATGTTTAAACTCGTTGAATGTAAAAAAATTAATGAAGAAAATATTCTTCATTTACATAAATTATTTTACAAAAATATTGATGAAAATATTGCGGGAAAGTACCGTGATATTCCTGTATTTATTTCAGGATCCGAGTACCCGGTCGCTAAAAAGGAAAATATCCAAAATGAGATGCATGTTCTGTGCAGATGGCTGGAAACAGAAAGGCAAAAATATCATCCTGTAAAATTTGCGGCTATTTTGCATAAAAAATTTGTATTCATTCACCCTTTTAGAGATGGTAATGGCAGGGTAGTTAGACTTTTGATGAATACGGCATTGATACAGGACGGATATTTACCGGTGCTTATTCCTCCTATTTTACGAAATGATTATATTTTACTTCTAGAAAAGGCACATACCAATGATAAACCGTTTATAAATTTTATTGTGGAAAGAGAGTTAGAATCTCAAAAGGATTTTTTAAGACTTCTTCATATTCCGTTACCGGGGCTGGAGCATAGCAAGGGGGTGGACAAAAAATGCTGAATAACAAAAGTGCCAACAGGGGATTATTGTGGTTGCTTGTTTTTGCTTTTATTGTGCTGATAGCCGGTATCGGTTTGTATGCGGCAAATTACTATAATCTTCTTCCGTGTAGAACCTATACTGCCGAGAATTTTGGTATTGCAACAGTATACAGTGAGACAGATTATAACAATAACGGGATTGATGATTATACGGATATCCTGCTTGGGGCAAAAAAAGATGCTGAAAATCGTCCTACCTATAATGGGGCGTATTATAGTGGGGGTTATCCACCCGACGATATTGGGGTATGTACCGATGTTGTGTGGAGGGCTTTCAAAAATGCAGGATTTAATTTAAGGGAAATGCTCAATAACGATATTATTGCAAGGCCGGAAGGTTATCCTAATATTGAGCAAAGGGATAAAAATATTGATTTCCGCCGTGTCGGCAATTTACGTGTTTTTTTTGATGAATATGCATTATCCCTGTCAATAGATATAACTCTCATTGAAAAATGGCAGCCCGGTGATATCGTTATTTTTGGAGACGATAAACATATTGGTATTGTATCAGATAAAAGAAACATAAATGGACAGCCCTATATTATTCATAATTACGGACAGCCAAATCGCGAACAGGATTTTTTAAAACGTAGCGAAGTTACGGGTCATTATCGTTTTGATGCTTCAATGATTTCTGAAGATATCATTGTAAAATGGTCGCATGCAATGCGTGCAATGGGGACGGTTCCCGTTGCAGAGCATTAGGAACCGTCCCTAGCGTATCCTACCTTAGAGATTCTAAAAATTGAATCGGTTGTTGTCAATGGAACATATGTAAATTTTCATAAATTTTAATTGTATCTTTTATATGAGCATTACCGGAGCTATTGATATCTTCTAATTCAGCTCCCATAACTATTGCTATATATTCTATATTATCTTTTATAGCTAAGGTTGCCCAACACTGCCCTGCCTCATATGTTGTTCCGGATTTGCCGCCTATAATTTTAAACCCATTTTGAGGGGTATCATGAAGTTTTGAAAGTACTGTAGATTCCAAAACAACACCATTCGGATGATCTAATGTAGAAGTGGTGTTAAAGGTTTCCTTTGTGAATATTGCACGGAAATGTCCATTATCTAGAGCATAATCCAAAAGTCTTGCCATATCATATGCTGTAGTATATTGGTTTTTATCATGAAGGCCCTCCGGATTAACAAAACGAGTATCATATAACTCAAGTTCAGAGGCCTTATTATTCATAAGTTTAACAAAATTTTCTACACTCCCCGCTATATTTATAGCTAATGAATTAGCTGCTTCACCTCCTGAACTTAAAATGGTTCCATAGAGCAAGTCTCTGTATGTAGTCTGTTCCTTTCCATAGAATCCTGCCATTGAAGAATTGTTATTCACCATTTCCTTATAGGTATTCACATCTATTGGTGCAATAGATGACAAATCATCTATATTTTCTAAAGCAACTATGGTTGTCATAATCTTTGTAAAGGATGCCGGAAAGGTTCTAACTTTATGATTTTTGTTCATGACCTGATTTTTTGATTCTCTATTGATTACATAAATATACTTACTATCAAAATGATCTCCGGCTAAATCAGAATTTATATCTAATAATTTTTCTTTTACAAAAATCAGACCAAATATTAGAAAAATAATAATAAAAAATGTTTTTACGGGCCTACGGCTTTTTGTCATATTTAACCTCCACAGATAGTTATAATTATTGTTTTTTAAAAATGGGAATTATTTTGAATTATAGTACTAGAATATCATAAATTACGGCAAGGTATTTTACTTTTTTCTTAAAAGAATCTTACAATTTACATACAAATTTATGTGTGTTGTATATACCGATGCCTAAATCAGAGCAAAACAATGATGTAATTAAAGGTGGACTGAAAAGACAGTTTTGATAAGTAAAAGGAATCCAAATATTTTGTGTTAGTATATGGGTGACAGGAGATAATAAAAGATAAATTCAGATGTTTTTTACCGGAAAAGAAGATAGAGTTTAATGACGAAGATAGAAAAAATGATTGATCTTCTGGAAACGGATATCTTCAGCTTTGCTTATTCCACTACGGGACTAAAGTATCTGTCTTGAGATTAAAATCTGATCTTGACAATATGGATTTGAAGCCCCTCAACAGAAAAAAGATGCAAAATCCTGTCGAAAAGCTGATTGTTGAAGAAACTATTAATTTCTTGTCAACAGACAAACATGCTATGCCATTTGACTTTGCCGAAATAAAGCCCTGCAGAAGTGGGCAGAAGGAAATTCAAAAGGATGGCAAGAATCAAAGCTTAGGACGGTTTCAATCAAAGATTGGGGACGGTTCCTGTTGTATCGTAGAATAGCTGAATTAGTAGGAGTAACTAGGGGTGTTGTCCATAGAATAGCGAAGAAAGCATAGTGCATTAGGAACCGTCTCCACCCAACGCATTCTAAGATGCAACAGGAACCGTCCCCGGTGCATTGCCCGGTGCATTGGAGGAATTAAAGAAGATTATCGAGGAGGCAACAAAATGAGTAACTTGCGAGGAATGTTTACAACTATTCTTAACATGAGCATAACCGCATCCTATGTGGCTATCGCCGTTATTTTTGTTCGTATATTTCTAAGAAAAGCCCCAAAAATATTTTCTTATGCTTTATGGGCGATGGTGTTGTTTCGGCTCGTCTGCCCCTTATCTTTTACTACAGCCTTTAGCCTTTTAAGGGTTCTGATTATGTGGTTGTCTTTCGTACTTATGAGCCGGGACATGGAAATGTCCTGTGACGAAAGCGTTCTACAGAAGATGGGCTATGATGCCAAGCGCGGTTATTCCAATTCATTGCTCACCCTTTCAGTAAAAAGCAATGGACTTTTTGCAGTCAATCCTCTGGCATTCGGCGAAAGTCACGTAAAGGTGCGGATTAAGAATGTTTTGAATTATAAGAAGCCTGTTTTTTGGGTGATAATTGCTTCAGTAATCATCGTTGTTAGTGTCGGAATTGCACTACTATCAAATCCCGCAAGCAGTGAATCGGATTTATCTTTTCTTAATCCTAATAGTATGTTGTCTACAATTGGAGAACAGGACCGGATAGAGATTAAATCAACCGATTACGGCAATACTTTTGTTTCCGGTATAGAACTTGCAAAATGGCTGGATAGAGTTGAAAATGACTGGAAAAGAAAAAAGGTTTCTTCACCTTATGAGCTTTCCCCATCTATTACTATTCATGTGGATGATGAAGCAGGGAATGAAATTCGTTTTTTCGAATCTAAGCCTACCTTGGCTATGACTTTATATCAAAACAAATACCGATATTACACAATTCCTAAAGAGAATTATTCGGCAATGGTGGCTATGGCCGGGTCAGGCTATCCTCAGGTTCAGAATATAACATTTACCGAGCATGAGAACGGCAATGATAATGCATTAGTCACTATTACCGACGAAAAAACAATCATGCGGATGGCTGTTCTTTTACAAAAAGGCGAGAAATATCGTCCATCGCTGTTTTTCGATTCAACCCAAAATGATATTCCACCTGTACCTAAATATATTCGAATTGAAATGAGTGGGGATAGAACATACCATTCTTATTTTCTCTATTCAGAGGATGAAAAAAATTACTATATTGATGAACCTTATGTTCACATCAATAAGATTGATTTTAACACCGTTAAAGAAATCATCACTATCTTCACA
>JALNXC010000073.1 GCA_023230535.1 Alkaliphilus sp.
GGAAGCTATAAGCCACGATGCGGAAGACGAGAGAATGAGGGCGATAGAAAAAATCATAGAGGGAGAAGACTGCATCGTTGTAATATCGATAGAGGCGTTGTTACGTCAATTACCGCCCTCTGCCTCCTATGCCGAAAATCGGATAAGTTTTGAGGTAGGAAAAACGGTGGATCTGGCGGACGTAATTGAAACCTTCGTCTTCCAAGGTTATGAGAGAATGGATATAGTAGAAGAGCGGGGACAGTTCAGCATAAGGGGAGATATTATAGATATTTTTCCGGGGTCTTCGGAAACACCGTTTAGAATAGAATTATTTGGTGATGAGGTGGATTCCATTCGTCGGTTTCAAGTAAATACACAGCGCTCCATGGATGGAGTTGCTTCTGTAAAAATTTATCCTGCCGAAGAAACAATCATAAAGGATTTTGATATAGAGGAAATGTCCTCAAAATTACACAGGGATTATGGATTGCTCAGCAAAAAAATAGATATGGATGCTGAGCGGAATTTAAAAGAAAAACTTGAGGAAATCATAGGAAAATTAAAAGAGTTTGAAAATTTCAAAGGCATAGAGAAATTTTTGCCTTATATATATAAAGAACCGAGCACATTGTTAGACTATTTTAACAGAGACGCCATTTTTATATTAGATGACCCCAACCGCTTGAGGGAGAAATCCGCCGGATATATAGACGAATTTCGTCAGGGCTTTAATATCCTTATGGAAAGGGGAGAGGTATTTCCAAAACAAGGGGAATTGGTGCTTGACTATAACAGGATAATAGAAAAACTTCAAAAACACAGTTTGATTGCACTAAGCCTGTTGCCCCGAGCTATAAAGGATATTCCGATAAAAGAGATAATTAATTTTGATACAAGGCCCATGCAATCCTTTAACGGTAAAGTGGAATTTTTAATAAAAGAGATAAAAAGATTGCAGTATAGGGGTTACAAGACAGTGCTGGTTCCGGGTACGGAGGAGAGGGCAAACAGGCTGTCGGAACTCTTAAAAAACAATGAAATAAATTCAGGCATTGCTTCAACCGCTAAAAGAAATTTAGTTGCGGGAGAGGCAGTCATAGTCAATGGAAATTTGCGCAGGGGTTTCGAATATATAAGAAACAAATACGTGCTCATAACAGATTTTGAGATTTACGGTGTTCACAAACAGCAGCGGAAAACAGTCAAAAGAAAAGACGGTTCCTTGATCAAATCATTTACAGATTTAAATGTAGGGGATTATGTAGTACATGAAGGCCACGGTATCGGGAAATATATAGGGATGGAAGAGCTCAAAATAGAAGGTGCCACAAAAGAATATTTCAAGATATCCTATCTTGGGGAAGATTTTTTATATGTGCCCGCAGATCAGATGGACCTCATACAAAAGTATATAGGAAGCGAGGATGCACCCCCAAAATTGAATAGATTGGGCAGTGTTGAATGGACAAAGGCAAAGACAAAGGCAAAAAAAGCGATAGAAGATATGGCGGAAGACCTGTTAAAACTCTATGCGGAGAGGGAAAGGACCAAAGGATTTGAATTCGGCGGGGATACGGACTGGCAAAAACAATTTGAAGATCTGTTTCCCTATGTGGAAACACCCGACCAGTTGAGATGCATAGAAGAAGTGAAACGGGATATGGAAAAAGAAAGGGCCATGGACAGATTATTATGCGGCGATGTCGGATACGGCAAAACAGAAGTAGCTATCCGTGCAGCATTTAAGGCTGCCGTGGACAGCAAACAGGTAGCGTTTTTAGTACCCACAACAATTTTAGCTCAGCAGCATTACAACACGTTTAAACAGAGGTTTTCGGGATTTCCTATAAACATAGAGATGCTCAGCCGCTTTAAAAGCCCCAAAGAACAAAGGCAGATTTTAGAGGGTATGAGAACGGGCAATATAGATATAATTATCGGGACTCATAGATTATTATCCAAGGATGTGCGGTTTAAAGATTTAGGATTGCTCGTGGTAGACGAGGAACAACGTTTTGGTGTAAAGAGCAAGGAAACTTTAAAACAGTTGAAAAAAACTGTGGACGTGTTAACATTAACAGCAACACCCATACCGAGGACTTTGCATATGTCCATGATAGGTATTCGGGATGTGAGCATCATCGAAGAGCCCCCCGACGAGAGGTTCCCTGTTCAAACCTATGTACTGGCATATAACGAAGCTATAGTTATAGACGCTATCACAAAAGAAATATCGAGGGGCGGGCAGGTATATTATGTGTACAACAGGGTGCAAAACATTCATAGAGTGGCCGACCAATTGGCACAGACGGTACCCCGGGGCAGAATTGCAACGGCACATGGCCGGATGTCCGAAAGACAGCTGGAAAAGGTGATGCTGGATTATATGAGCGGGGAATATGACGTATTGGTAAGCACAACGATTATAGAGACAGGTATAGATATTTCCAATGTAAACACTATAATAATTTTGGATGCGGATAAATTGGGATTGTCGCAATTATATCAGCTGCGGGGTCGGGTCGGCAGGTCCTACCGCCAGGGTTATGCGTATCTGATGTATGAAAAAGATAAAATGCTCTCCGAAGTGGCGGAGAGAAGGCTTAAAACTATAAAAGAATTTACCGAATTCGGATCAGGATTTAAAATAGCTATGCGAGATCTGGAAATAAGGGGAGCGGGCAATCTTCTTGGAGGCGAACAACACGGTCATATGGCGGCAATCGGCTATGATCTATATGTTAAATTATTGGAAGAGACCATGAGACAATTGAAGGGAGACCATGTTGAAAGTCTTGAGGATACAATCATTGAAATCAATGTCAATGCCTATATTTCGGAAGATTATATCAAAGATCAGGGTCACAAGATAGAAATATATAAGAAAATTGCATCCATACGCAATATGGACGATATGTATAAAATAGAGGAAGAGATAAAGGAGCGTTTCGGCAGTATACCGTCGAATACACAAAATTTACTTTTAATTTCATATATAAGGTCTGTTGCGAGGGCTTTTAAAATAACATCCGTCACTCAAAACGGAAAAAATATTCGTATTCAGTTCAAAGATGATTCCAGGATAAATGCCGAAAAAATCGGTAATATACTTTATAAATATAATAGGGAAGTGATATTTAATGCAACGGCGGAGCCCTATTTTATTTATAGGGTAAATACGACGGATCAGCATAAAATGTTGGAGAAACTGAGAGATATTATAGAAGAGTTGTAAGAATAATCCACATAAAAGATAGGGGAGATTAAAGGATGAAGTTAAATAAAAAGAGTATAGTGATAATGTTGCTTATAGCGGTTCTTGTCGTTACAGCCGTAATAGTCACTGTAAATCCCAGGGTGCCGGCGGGATTGAGGGAAGGAATAATAGCTACCGTTAACGGCGAAGAAATTGAGGAAGAAGAGTACAACCAATTATTAGATTATTATTTGTCGGAGCTTCGCGCCGGTTATGATTTGACAGATGATACGTTAAACAAGGATATAGGTACGGGTATGACCCTTTTGGATTCTTTAAAATTAGAAGTGCTGGATATAATCATTATAAACCGGATCATTGCGGAAAAAGCAGCATCAAACAATATCGGGATAGATGAAGAGGAACTACGGGAATTATACGAAGAAAACCATCTGAGGTTGATTGAAGAAGATGAAGATTATAAAAAGATGATTGAAGATAACAAAATAGACGGGGATTTTATAAAGGATCAGATGAGGAAAAATCTATTGAGCCATAAATATAAGACATTTTATTTGGACAAGGTAAAAATAACCGATGAGGCTGCCAAAACATTTTACGATGAAAATGGGGAATTGTTTCACACGGAGGAAATAAAGGCAAGACACATCCTGGTAGACGAAGAACAATTGGCAAGGGATATCATCAAAAAAATAGATGAAGGTGAAGATTTTGCAGAGCTTGCAAAAGAATATTCTACAGAGCCCGGCGCACAAGAGAGTGGCGGTGATTTGGGATATTTTTCGAGGGAAATCAATTTTGTCTCGGAATTTAAAGAAGCCGCTTTTGCCCTGGAGATCGGGCAAGTGAGCGAACCGGTCAAAACAGAGTTCGGATACCATATAATAACAGTGGAAGATAAAATAGAAGAGAATGTGGAATTTGAAGATGTTATAGAAGGAATTAAATATTCCCTTAAGGAAACAGACTATCAAAATCATATAGGAGAAATATTTGAAGGGGCGGATATAGTCAAAAGGGACGAACTATAAAAATTTAATGAATAAAAAACCATCAATGGTAAAATAATAGTATTACTATAATGATGTAATATATTTTATTTAGATTTAGGACTTAAACTTGGGAGGGAATAGATAAGGTGAAAGCAACAGGGATAGTAAGAAGAATAGACGATCTGGGCAGAGTAGTTATTCCTAAGGAAATCAGGAGAACCCTCAGAATCAGAGAGGGGGATCCTTTGGAGATTTTTACGGGAAGAGACGGCGAAGTGATTTTAAAGAAATATTCTCCGATCGGGGAATTAGGTGAGTTTGCTACAGAATATGCCGAATCCCTTCATGAAGCATTACATCATCAGGCGATAATAACTGACAGAGATACTATTATAGCCGTATCAGGCGGTTCTAAAAAAGATTATACCGAGAAAAAGGTAAGCCTGTCGTTGGAAAAAATTATGGAAAATAGAGAAACCATAATTGCAAACAAAGGCGATAAAATGAGAACCATCGCCATAGATGAAAGTGATGAAAAGCAATATACGGCACAGGTTATTACACCGATTGTTACCCATGGGGACCCTATAGGTACGGTTATATTACTTTCTAAAGAACCGGATGCGGCCATGGGAGAGGTTGAATATAAAATAGCCTCGACGGCAGCAGCGTTTTTATCAAAACAGATGGAGTAGTATAACAGTATTATTCTGTCAACACGTAGGGGCGGACCTGTGTGTCCGCCTCTTTAATATTTTTGTTTTCTTTTCAGGGGATGGTTTTTTTGTTATAATGGTCAGGGGTGGGCCTGTCGGTTGATCGAATATACGACAGAAGGCCATATGAAAACGGAGGGCCCATGTGCCTGCCGCTCGAAATTCACTATTATGATATTTAAAACCGGGAGGAAAATTTATGGAAAGAGATACCTTTTTGAAAGGTGCGTTTATTCTGGGTATATCCGGAATTGTGGTCAAAATAATAGGGGCGTTTTTCAGGATACCCCTCACGAACATCATAGGTTCGGAGGGGGTGGGCTATTATCAGGTAGCATATCCCATATACATATTTTTGTTATCCTTCTCGGCAGCCGGATTTCCCACAGCCATTTCTAAGTTAGTTTCGGAAAAAAGGGCGAGGGGAAACATAAGGGGAGGGCACAGGGTCTTTCAGGTTTCTTTTGGCATCCTGCTGATTTTGGGGATAGTGAGTTCCTTATTTTTGGGTTTGGGCGCCGGATTCCTGGTCAATAACTTTATCAAAGGCCCAAGTTCATATTATTCCGTGCTCGCATTAGTACCCGCCCTATTTTTTATACCTATAATGGCGGCATACAGGGGATATTTTCAGGGTTTGCAAGATATGGTTCCTACCGCTGTTTCACAGGTGACGGAGCAGATAGCAAGAGTCGCAATCGGCCTCGGATTGGCTGTATTCTTATTAAATTACGGAACCGAATATGCGGCGGCCGGGGCCTCTTTCGGTGCTACTGCCGGGGGCATTGCAGGGCTGATAATTATATTTATTATATACATCAATCGTAAAAATAAAATTTTCTCGGAATTTCAACCCATAGAACAGTACAGGGAAGAACCCGTAGGGAAGATAACCAAAGATCTATTGAGGATTGCAGTACCTATCACTATAGGGGCGGCAGTACTGCCTTTGATCAATATGATAGATTCCATGATAGTATTGAGGAGGCTTCAAGGGGCCATAGGCCTCAGCTATGAGGAAGCAAATAAACTTTTCGGACAATTGACGGGTATGGCGGCTACATTGATTCAACTCCCGCCCGTATTGACTACCGCGTTAGCCATGAGTATCGTGCCCGTCATCGCCGCATCCAAGGTAAAAGATGATATGGTATCTATAAAAAAAGACGTAAAGTCGGCATTTCGTGTGACTTTATTGATAGGATTACCGTCTTTTCTCGGTTTAGCCCTGTTGTCAACTCCGATCATGGTTATGCTCTTTCCCAAGGAACCCGCCACCGCAGGGGAAATTTTGTTATACCTGTCTTTTGCAACACTATCATTGTCGTTGGTGCAGACGCTGACCGGCATATTACAAGGCATAGGGAAACCTGAAATTCCTGTTCGCAACCTCATGATAGGTGCTGTTACAAAGCTTGTTATCACTTATATTCTAGCGGGTATTCCTTTCCTAAATATAAAAGGTGCGGCTATCGGGACAGTGATGGCATATACAGTTGCAGCCGTTTTAAATTTTGTTGAAGTCAAGAAGAATATAAAGGTTAAATTTGAATTTATTCAATCCGTATTAAAGCCCGTTATCTCCGTAAGTGTCATGGGAATCACCGTATATTCGGCTTATA
>JALNXC010000074.1 GCA_023230535.1 Alkaliphilus sp.
AACTGATATTATACTATAGCATATATAAATAAAATGAGGGCAGTAGAAATGAACAAAATAGAAATAGATGCGAGAAGGATGAATTGTTCATTATCGGTGATTCATACTGAAAAAGCTTTAAGAAGATATAGATGAAGAAATTGTTACTGCAATTGTAAATAATAAGGTAGCAAAAGAAAATGTATTAAAACTTGCAAAAAGTATGAACTTAGAAGTTGATATTAAACAAAATAGCTGAACAGAAATCTTACTTGTTTATAAAAAACCGTAAAATATTACTTGAAATTCACAGTAAGATTATATTATGGCTTAGGTGACCATTTAGTTAATATTTATATCAAACAAAGGAGGATGAATTGTTGTGAATGTAAAAAAGATGGGAATTTTATTATTGGTGTTTTTGCTCAGTGTTTCTATGGTTGCATGTAGAGAAAATCGTCAAGAAGAAACAATTACAGATGGAACGCAGGAGGATACAAATGGCATATATGAAGGGGAAGGCTGGGCTTCAGAACACTACAATCCGGATACTATGATAGGTTTGGAGTTGAATATGTACGCAGTGACCGATATTGTGGAACCAATATTAAGGGAATTTGAAGGAGACACCGGTATAATCATCAATCACTTGACCATGGGAAATGCAGAAATGCTACAAAGAATTGAGACCGAATTTGAAGCAGGGATAAACATGGCAGACCTTTGGTTTACAGGAGGAGCAGATACATTTATAGCTGGCTCCCAGAAAGGCCTTACTATTCCATACCTTTCACCAAGCGGAGAAGATATTCCATCAAACATGAAGGATGACAAGGGTCATTGGTATGGGACTTCATTGACAATTGTAAACTGGGTAGTAAATACAGATTTAATTAAAGAATTAGAACTTAAAATGCCAAGAGTTTGGGATGATCTTCTTCAGGAAGGATTGAAAGGTGAAATATCAATGCCCGATCCTGCAACCTCAGGAACCGCATATAACACAATCAGTGCATTACTTGAAGTAAAAGGTGAGGAAGAAGGTTGGAAGTATCTTGAAGTGTTGAATAGCTACGTACCTTTCTATACTTCGCGAGGAGGTGCTCCTGCACAAAATGTAATAACTGGCGAAGCAGTGGTGGGAATAAACCCAAGCGATGGGGATCTTGATTTTGAGATTGAAAATTCACATATAAAATTGGTATTTCCTGAAGACGGAACCGGATGGTGGCCACAACCTGTTGCAATTGTAAATGGAACTCAGAACGAAGAAGCTGCCAAAGTCTTCATAGATTGGATTTTATCAGAAAGAGGAATGGAGTCAATTGCAAGAAACAGATATGCAGCAGTGGCGAAACCGGGTGTAGATGTTCCTGAAGGTATAATTGAAATAAATGACATTGAACTTTTTGAAACTGATTTTCAAGCAAATGCCGAAAGACGTGAAGGTATTTTGAAACAGTGGGAAGAGATGCTTCAAAGGGCAAAATAAGATCGCAAGATAAGAGTTTTAAGTCATGAAAGGGTCAGATAGCATCTGATCCTTTTCCTGCGTGTTATAAAGGAGTGTAAATCCGGTGGAAAAGAAAAAACCTAAATTATTCATAATGATTATTTATGTACTTCTAACCATTTCAATTCTATACTTTACATTTATACCGATTGTAAATGTCATTATCAATGGATTGTTCTTCGAAAGCCTGGCTCAGGATTATCTCAGGATATTTGGAAAGATTTTAGAAGGCTTGAGGAATAGTTTTATCATATCAATACCTGTTACAATAATTGCAACGACTTTTGGGATAATTGCTTCTATAACTTTGTGGAGAGTGAAGTTTTTCGGACGGAGATTTATCCGGCTACTGGTTTTATTTCCTTTGATTAATCCTCCTTTTGTCGGAAGTGTGGCATTTATAATGTTATTTGGTAAAAGGGGTTTGATTACTCATAAACTTTTGAATTTATCAATCAGTCCTTTTGGTGCTCATGGAGTTATTATAATGCAATCCTTGGGATTATCTACATTGGCATATCTGATAATTTCCAGTTCTGTAAAAAAGATCAATTTGAATTATGAAAATGCTTCAAGAAATCTAGGTGCTTCTGAGCTCAAAACTTTTTTTTCTGTGACATTGCCTACAATGAAACCGGAAATAACGGTGGCTGCAATGTTGGTGTTTTTAGGCTCAATGTCTGATTTTGAAACTCCTTTGATTATTGGCGGACAGTTTCGTCCTCTTGCTTCAGAGCTCTATGTACAGATTACTGGCCGATTTGATATGAATATGGCAACAATCATGGGAGTTTTTTTGTTTATTCCATGTTTTGCGGCTTTTATAATTCAAAAATACTTTTCTAGAAAGAATGTATATTATATGCAATGGCATGAGGGAGAAAACATTGAATATAGGAAGATGACAAATACGGCAAGGATTTTATTAGTAGGTTCCACCTCTTTGTTTGCATTCTTTGTAGCCATAAAATATGGATTTATAGTAATTGGTGCATTTACAGAAAACTGGGGTCATAATTATAGTTTTACATTGCGCCATATACAATCCATAGTCGGAACAAATCTCACTCCATTTTATAATAGTCTGAAGCTTGCTTTTGGGGTGAGTATATTATCTTCATTTTTAGGAGTTCTATTGGCATATATATTGAAATTTAGAAAAGTGCCTTTTGGCGAAAAGGTGGACTTTATAGCTTCACTTCCTGCTGCAGTACCGGGCATACTTCTTGGGATTGCATACTTAGTCACATTTAAATACCCTTTATTTGGAATTGGTCACTGGATTTTTCCCGGCATTGAACAGAGACCCTTCATTCTTTTGGGAACAGGGATAATAGTTTACATAATTTGCATTTACAGATATTTCTATGTAGGGCTTAAATCCGGTTATGCTTTCATTGAGAATATGGATCCCAATCTGGAATCTGCCTCTAATAATCTGGGAGCAGGGGATGATAGGACATTCATACAGGTAATATTCCCAATCTTAAGGCCAGCCTTTGGAATGGCATTTGTAAGGAATTTCACATCTACCATGACTACACTTGGAGCAATTATATTTCTTTTATTACCGACAAATCGAGTTGCTGTACAACAGGTATTTCAGGTTCTTAGAAGTAGTACGATTGGGGCAGGAGCTGCAATGGGGTTACTCCTTTCTTTTATTTCCCTAGCCTCTTTGTTAACCTTCCAATTATTTCTCAATCATAAAAAAATACATCAATGGCTCAAGGAGGCAATAAAATGAGAATAACCATAGATAATTTAATACATAAGTATATTGATTTTGTGTCTTTGAACAATATAAACTTGGAGGTTAGAGAAGGTGAGTTAATTGCCCTTCTTGGGCCTTCAGGGTGTGGGAAGACAACTCTATTAAAAGCAATAGCAGGTCTAACGGATGTATATAGTGGAAAAATCCTATTAGGCGATACTGAAATCACTAATCTTGCACCTCAGCAACGTAAGATAGCATTAGTTTTTCAGAACTATGCTTTATTTCCGCATATGACAGTAGCTGAAAACATTGAATATGGTTTGAAGGTCAAGAAAGTTAAGAAGGATGCACGGGAAATAAAGGTGAACGAAGTATTGGAAATTGTTAAATTAGAAGGCTATGGAGAACGTAAAATCCATGAATTAAGCGGAGGCCAGCAACAACGAGTGGCATTGGCAAGAGCATTGGTAATTGAACCACAGGTGTTGTTGTTTGATGAACCATTGAGTAATCTTGATGAAAAACTTCGTGTAACTATGAGGGAAGAAATCAGGCGCATCCAAAAGAAATTAGGAATAACAAGCGTATATGTAACTCATGATCAGGAGGAAGCCATGGCAATTGCAGATCGCATAGCTGTTATGAAAGATGGCGTCATTCTTCAAGTTTCACCTTCCGCAGAAGCCTACTCCCATCCCGAAAATGAATTTGTGGCAAGATTTATGGGGATAGTAAATATTCTGCCTTATGAACTTATTAAAGTTGAAGAAAAAGTATTAAAATTGAGAGTTTTCAATGAAGAAGTTAGTGTTGAATCGGATAATGGATTCTTAGATTATAAAGATGCTATCGATATCGATGAAACAAAATTTACCGATCAATATAGCCTGATGATCAGACCGGAAAACATAGAATTCACGGGTGATGCTGGGTTATATGGAACGATCAGGTGGGTTGAGTATCTAGGTTCTATAATTAAATATGTGATATCAATAAAGTCTCACGAATTTATAATTGTTGATGTAAACAGAGGGGGTGAAATTTTAAAAGAAGGAGACTATATTGGTATCAAGTTTAATTGGAAAAAAGCTAAATTTTTAACGCGGTTGCAGTAGTCCAACTTAAATCACTTTATTGAAACCTAGAAGAATTTCCGATGAATCAAAGGAAATAAAATGAGCTGAAACAGAATTAATTAAGCCCCGTATATCATCCGTCGTATCCTTGCTTTTAAAGGACAAAGACCGGTGTTTAATTGACCGAATATCAGTTTTTAACTATAGATAAAAACAATACTAAGGGACATACTGATTAGTATATACAATTGGAAGGCGTTTATTTATAGTGATAAAATTTAATCAGAGTTATCGAAGAAAAAGAAGGCGAAAGTATAACGGAGTCAAATGTTATGGGAAAAGTACTTATAAAAAAACAAAAAGTAGGAGAACTGATATTATACTATAGCATATATAAATAAAATGGGGGCAGCGGAAATGAACAAAAAAGAAATAGATGCGAGAGGTATGGATTGTCCGTTACCGGTGATCCATACTAAAAAAGCTTTAGAGGATATGGAGGAAGGAATTGTTACCACAATTGTAGCTGGTGAAGTAGCAAAAGAGAATGTATTAAAACTTGTAAAAAGTATGGGCTTAGGAGTTGATATTAAACAAAATAGCCAAGGAGATTACTATATTTATATATCTAAAGAGAAACAAGCGGAAACAGTAGGTTCGGAAGCTTCGAGCCTCCAATGTGATGCAGATAATAAGAGAGATTTTCTTATTTTAATAAGCAATGATAAATTAGGTGGGGGCTCCGATGAATTAGGTGCCGTGTTAATGAGTGGTTATTTATATGCATTAACGGAAGTCTCATCGTACCCTTCAAGCATAATATTTCTGAATGGGGGCGTGAAACTGACCGTAGAGGGTTCACAGGTATTAGAAGCTATCAGAATATTAGAATCTGAGGGTGTAGAAATTTTATCCTGTGGAACATGTTTAAATTACTTTGAATTAGAGGACAAGTTGGCGGTCGGTACCGCAAGTAATATGTTTACTATAGCTGAAAAACTAAATGAAGCCGGCAATACAATCACTCTCTAGTTGAGAAATATACCTATTTATTGCTTTTCAGGGGCCGGGAAATTTATAATTTTTATGTAAAAGGATAGACCGGCCACTTTTCGACATAATTTATTATAATATTATAATAAACGGTGTGAAGCAGATAGCCGATTTCTCGCGCAGGTGAAGAGTTGATGGACATTAACTCTGATACTAAAAACAAGGAACGATATAAACATTAAGTGTATTTTTTGTACTTCCGAAGTACCTACGGAAAATGAACTTGATCAATCAAATGCGGCATTGGAGAAATTATCAAAATTAGTAAAGTTTGTGGATTCACCTGAAAAATCTTGGTATAGTATGAGGGAGAAGGACATATTAATCCAAAGGGATGTTTCTAACATGAAAGAAATTGTACCCTTGTCGTCCATCTCTAACGTGGTTAGAGGATTGTCATCTATACGGTAACGACGGATATATGTAACCAAAGAAGATCAGAATGGCGCTAAATTAAAATTAAAAGACGTTTCTCCTCAGTTTGGGAAAACGGTATTGCAAAAATTAGTTTATATTTTACAGGAAATTTATAAAGTCCCTTGTAGCTATAATTACATATTTTATAACTATGGTCCCTATAGTGCGGGGTTGGCCGATGATTTAAATTTTTTTGCAACAATGGAAGGTGTCAGAATAGAATGGGGCGAAAGATTAGGCTATGAAATTAAACCATACTTTTTACTCATGGCTAAATAGAAAGCGCTTATCAGGAGCTAAAGCCATGGCTTTGTGAGCTAGGATTAGGACAAAAGGGATAGAAGTTGCGTTTCAACAGTCGGGAGAACATCTTACGGATAGAAATATCTGTAAGGTGTTTTTTTATATTATACGACAAAATAATATGGAAAATTTGGCTTTATTCCTATTGAAACAAAGCCGAACCACGAAAGGATTTCTTATCCAATTAAGTAATCGTAACATTGTTTGAAACTGCGGTTTCTGTAAAAATAGTTTTTAAATTCTGTTCATTAAATATATTTTCTTTAGTTTTAATTTGTGGTATAATCATTGTAGAATCCTCCTTAGGG
>JALNXC010000075.1 GCA_023230535.1 Alkaliphilus sp.
GTTTCAATCCCTCGTAGGTAATCTAATAATGATGGATTGAATAAGAGCGAAGTTGTATCAGTTGAGTTTCAATCCCTCGTAGGTAATCTAATAATGATGATGCTACAATAATTATATTAGAAAATAAGAGGTTTCAATCCCTCGTAGGTAATCTAATAATAGGATTTTCCCGAGAATATGAATTTGTACACAGAAAATGTTTCAATCCCTCGTAGGTAATCTAATAATGGCGTTTTCCAAAATGGATATACTGTTATACGGCAAATTATTTCCCCCCAAAAATCCTTCTAAAAAGTCAAAATATTTAATCCTTTTACATATGGTCAAATTAAATAAACTGACCAAATATTTGTCAGATTAAATAATCTGATGTTTTAAAATATGAATATTATGACAATAATCATTATAAAAAGAAAAATAGGAAAAAGGCCTACTACAAGCCCTTTTCCCTAAATCCAAATTTTCTTTTAACAATTGTATTATGATTATTAACAATTTTTTAAAAAATATAACTAAATATTTGGATTCGGGAAAAAATTTGTATCTTTCCAATATATGGCTGTAAATTTTGTGGTTACAGCGGAATGCTCCATAGGCACGGATATTATTCCCGCAATGTTATTACTAAATATTCAATTAATCGTATTAATATCCTTAGGGTTAAATGCCCTTCCTGCAATAAAACCCATGCTATTCTGCCTAGCTTCTTAATTCCATATTATCAGTACTCCTTTGAATTTATCTTTGAATGTTTGTATTTATCCTTTGTTATTAAGGATTCATATTCTAAGATTGCATATCATTTTAATAGTTTAAATTCCGGTTTGTCTTTTAATATTTCAAGCATATATTCTTTTAAAAAACGTATGAAGGAAAACCTGTCTTTTGTTAACTCTTTTTTTGTTAATTTTGATTTGTTTTATTATGATATGGATAAACCATCCGAAGCATCTATTCTCAATAAAATCAGAAGATTTCCAAAGGATATTCCGGATTTTAATTCTGCTTTTTTTAGAATCATGCCTAGATATTTCTTTTCTAAGATTTAATCTAATTATTCAAAAGGATAGTTATGTCTATTCCCGGAATCTTTCCTGATTTCTTTGCAAATTTTCCTTAATTCTTAGATTATTGATATTAAAATTCAATATATTTTATCTTTTTACTTTGGTAAATTGTTTTGATTTTATCTTATTTATCATCCCACATAACTTTTAAAGGGTAAGGGGTATTGTTTTGTTAAAAATATTAGTAACTAAATTTAAGGAGGTCATCTTATGGATGAAAATTTAAGACAAAGTATTGCCCTTTTTAAGTATTCTCTGATTGCTCCATTAGTTACGGGAACCTTTACCCAAGGTACGGTTAAGGAATATCTTAGGGAGGTATCCGCCAAAAGATATGATACCCCTACAGGAGTTAAGGAATATGCTCCTGCTACTATTAAGGACTGGTTTCGCCTTTATAAACGCTTTGGTATTGATGGTCTTTATCCAAAGATAAGGTCTGATAAAGGTAAACCCAGAAATTTATCTAATGATGCTAAGGAATTTATTGTTTCTTGTAAGGTAAATTCTCCTAAAAGGTCTGCTAAATCAATTCATCAAGAGCTTATTGCCAAAGGTTATGTATCTTACGATCAGGTGTCCTTATCTACTATTCAAAGGTTTATTTCCAAGGCTAATATTTCAGCTCATAAACTTGAACCGATAGATAGAAGGGCTTTTGAATTTGAATTTCCTAATGAATGTTGGCAATCCGATATCTCTACAGGTCCATACCTTAATATTGATTCTAAAAAGTGTAAAACTCATATTATTGCAATATTAGATGATTCAAGCAGGCTTATTATTCATGCGGAAGCCTTTTTTAGTGATAATTTTTTGTCCCTGTTATCTGTGTTCAAAAAAGCTGTTGCTAAAAGGGGTATTCCTAAAAAATTATTTGTTGATAATGGTAAAGTTTACAAGAGTAATCAGATGCAATTTATCTGCGCAAACCTTGGAACTGTCATATCTTTCGCACGTCCATATTCGCCGGAAAGTAAGGGCAAGATAGAACGTTGGTTCAAAACCCTTCAAGATCAATGGTTAAACGTCATTGATTGGAATGATTTTTCTTCTTTGGAGGAACTAAATTCCTCTTTATTTAGATATGTTGAAGAAGATTACAATTCTAAAGTTCATTCTGCTATCAATATGAAACCCATTGATAAGTTTATTCAGTATATTGATTTAATAAAATTTATACCGGGTAAACAGGAAATTGATTATGTATTTCTTTACAGGGTCACACGTAAGGTTAAAAAGGATTCAACTATCTCTATACAAAGTATACTTTTTGAAGTTCCATTAAAATATGTAGGCGAAACAATCAATGTCAGATATGATCCGACATCTATGGATAAAGTTTATATATTTTCTGAAGAAAATATATTGTTAGATACTGTATACCCTGTTAAAAAGATTGATAACTCTAAAATCAGGAGACAACATAATTTTAAAAGTGTTGATTTTTCGCCCTTTAATCCTAGTGATAAAGAAAATGAAAGGAGCATGACTTAATATGTATAAAGCTTTTTATGGGTTATCTGATGACCCTTTTCTAAAATCTATTGAAACCAAAGAATGTTTTAGCTCCCAAGATTTTACCGAAGCCCTAAGTAGACTTGAGTTTTTAAAAAGTACCAAGGGTTTTGGTTTAATTACCGGGGAACCCGGTGTAGGTAAATCATTTTTGCTTAGATGTTTTGTGGATTCTTTAAATCCCAATTTGTTTAAATCTGTGTATATACCTATTTCTACTTTAACTGTTATGGATTTTTATCGAGCTGTATGTAATGGTCTTGGTATAATTCCGGCTCATAAGAAGATCTCTATGTTTAAACAGATTCAAGAATCTATTTATACTTATCAGTATAGCAAAAATATTACTCCTGTAATTATTGTGGATGAGGTTCAGTTTCTAACTAATTCTGTGTTAAATGATTTAAGGTTAATATTTAATTTTGATATGGATTCTAAGGATTATGCTATTTTAATTTTAGCAGGCCAGACTCCATTTATTAATCAGATTAGTCGTCAAACTCATGAAGCTCTTCGCCAAAGAATTGTTGTAAATTATCATCTTGAAGGCCTTACTAAAGATGAAACTAAGGAATACATTTTATCTAGATTAACAGCTAACGGTTGTCATGAACCGATATTTACTGATAGTGCCTATGAATTATTGTATTTGAGTACTAATGGTTTCATCAGAACATTGAATTCTTTAGTAAGAATGTGTTTAATTTCAGGAGCCAATGAAAAACTTAGGTCTATTGATAATGAATTGGTTTTTATGGCTCAAAATGAATTAAATATTGTGGCTTAGTCAATAAAGATGTGTCTTCTTCTTTAGGAAGGATAGGGCTCTACTGGGAAGTAACCTGAGCGTCCTAAGGAAGGTTGTACCTTAAATCTCCCCTTCCTTGGGGAGAAGGCACATCTTTTTACAAAAGCAAATTAGAAGGTATAACCTCGTAAGCGATAAATCCTAGGGGTTTAAGGGGACAAAGTCCCCTTTGCTTTTGTTTTTAGGGTGTAATAATTTGACTTATTTTATTAAAATCTAAGGATTAGATTATTTAATTTGCATTTTTATATGTTTTTCATCTCAATTTTAGGCTAATTTAATTTGACTTTTATGGGATGAAATAATTTGCTGCGTAACAATTAACAATTTTTACATTACCGACCTTTAATTCTTCCGAATATCTTTCTAGGTCGTATAGTAAAAATGGACCACCTGCCCGCTCTATAGAATCAAGGAATAACTCTCCCTTTTCATTTAACATAACATCATAAATTATTCCATTAATTAGTTGGTCTTCTTTCCATTCCCCTTCTCTTCCTATCCTACCATTATGCATATACTCACTACCTTGTCCATGGCGTTTACCATCAACAAATAAACCGTCAAATTCAAGATATCCTTCTTCGCAAAATACCTTGGCCGTCCCATCTAAAATACCATTTTTATCAAATAAGGCATCACAAATAATCTTACCGGTTTTATCATATATCTTAAATCTATTATCGGGTGAGCTTTCAAACATTATATTTGAATCGGCATCATACTTAGCCTCATAAGAAAATGTTTCTTTATTACCTTTTTCAGAAATAATATTTATAATTTCAATAATCTGTTCGTTCATTACATCGTAAACGGTTCTTAAGTTTTTCATATAAAATATATACATCGGATACACCGGGACAGTTATTATCCTCATCAATCTCTTTACTGAAATTTTCGCATCCCCGGGATCCCCGTTTTTTTCATGATCGGCAATATCTTTAAGTGTTTCCATTATCTTATTTAGGCAAAGGAATTGCTCTTCAGATAGCAAATGCCCAATCGAAGCAATCAATCCAATATGGGATTCAGTAATCCTTATAAAATCAAAATATTCCCATTCATCATCTAGCTGACTTTGAAACGCCCTTTGTAAACCAGTTTCAAGTAAAACACTCAATATTCTTTTAACGCGCTTAATTTCTTCACGTTCTGCTTGATTCTCGTTATTTCGTTCTAATCTATAGATAAAATAGGCTAATACCACAGTAGCAATTACACCAAGCATCGATAAATACAGGGATAAATACTCCCCTATCGGTATTGCTTCAGATAAACTCAGAATCACGGTAATCGGAAAATTTGGTAATTTATCAACAGAATATTTAATAATTGAGAATGTAATCGGTATCAATAAAGCCGGCAAAATACATGAAATCAAAACAATTAAGACAATCCATCCGGTTTCCGTCTGTATCAACCCCTATCAATTACCGCTCCAATTATCCAATGTGTTATCTTCATCTTCCAACTCATCTTGTCTTTTCACACCGGAAGCGGACCCTTCTACAACTCAAATTGCTCTCTTAGGTAAACCGATCTATCCGGTCCGAATACCGGCATGGTATCTTTACCCAGTGCCTTACACGGCTCATGGTAGATGTCAATTAACTATTCTCTGCCCCCGTAGACAATATTAAAATACTGATCTACTACCCCAGTAGGTGCTAAACAATCCTTAAGATTAGCGCCAATCACGTTCTCTCTATATATGTAAGGTCTCCCAATTGTTTCCCATTTCCATTAATAATAAGATGCTCATCATTCAAAAGCTACTTAATAAACTTAGTATAATAGCTGCATATTCTCCAAGGTCCCGTAAATGGTGTTAAGGGATGATGACCTTATCCTCGTTGTCCTACAAAAACCAGCTAAAAAGAATCAACATTTTTCGTTCAATTCCCTTCGTTTTACATTTAATGATGAGAAAAGAAACCTGTCCCTAACCCTTCTTTTAATAGAAATTATGGAAACTGCAGGAGATAAATTTTTCACATTCAGCTATGCAATTCGATATTTTCTTCTCAAATTCCTGTCTGTTTTCTATGCAGTTGCCCTCTAATAACAAGACATTATTTAATAATTCAAAAGCCTTTCTATAGGCCCGTGCTACCTCAATGGAATAATCAAATCGTACCCCTCTAAATTAATCCTCATACAACAATCACCCACCCCTTGATTCCAACATAGACTCCAATTTTTTATAGTCGCTTACCAGAAATATCATGGGCCTTTCTCTATTTTTTTGCTATAAAGTTCCTTCTTTATAAGAAAAATATATTATTTGCTTTTTATCCACCTTACTACCCCAATTAAAAAGGATTAAGTCTCCCCCAAAAAAACCACGGTCCCGGAGAAAACTATGCCCAGGGTAGGGGAAAAACAACGGATAGGGGTTACACAACGGGGACGGGGGGGACCGGGGGGACTGGTACAGAGTCCCGTAAATAGTTTTAAGGGACGATGACCCTGTATACATTTCCCATATTCCCATTTTATAGTTCAAAAAAAGCCACTGTGCCTGACTTCCCGGTCTTTTCCTGTCTCGCCGGTCGGCCACTGTACCTGACACCGTGGTTCTTAAACAGGATTTTCTAAACTAAGCACCTCCGTATATTTAACCTTTTCCGATTCACCTTCAGGTTCCTTAAAAGGAATTTCAAAATTATCTATAAAACCGGTCACATAGTTTTTAAACCTCTCTTGCAATTTATCGAAAAAATCGTATTTGTTCGTTATATCACCTTCAAAAACTAACGTCAGATATACATAGGATTGATATCTGTTAAAAGATGCATAAACCCTTTCAACCGTTCTTCGTGATAGTTCAAATCTTTTAAGTTGA
>JALNXC010000076.1 GCA_023230535.1 Alkaliphilus sp.
AATTCCGCTATTTTCAGTTATTTGTTCGGCAGTATAGGCCTTGTGTCAAGCAGGGATATTTGGATAATTTTTATACTGGGTCTTTATATTCTTATTTCTATTTTGTTTTTTTACAGGTCTTTGTTTTATATAGCTTTTGATGAGGAGGCGGCCAGACTGGCAGGCGTCCCCGTAAAATGGATAAACCTCTATTTTATTATTTTAGTAGCGATGACAATTGCCATATCCATGAGAATAGTGGGGGTTTTGTTAGTATCGTCCTTGATGATAGTACCTGTAGCAACAAGTTTGCAGCTTGTCAGAAGTTTTAAGCAGACCTTTATATGTTCAATTTTATTCGGGATACTATCGGTATTGATAGGATTATTTATATCATTTTATGTAGATTTAGCTCCCGGCGGAACTATTGTAATTTCATCCATATTGATATTAATTGTTGTCATTTTAATAAAACATATAAAAGGGTGATTTTTTTATATAATGCCGTATAAAATCTACCCCGTTTTATTAGGTATTCTGTTATTTAACAGTTATATACATAAAACAAATAGGCGTATAATACATAAAAATTTAGGAAAACTAATGCCGGCAAATAGATGATTTTATATGGAGTGGAGATGGGAAACTTGATATATCATAAAGATATAGGGGATTTTATAGAATATCTTGATAAGGAAAAGAAGTTTTTTAATGATGTGGAAGAGATAAATAAATATAATATTGAAGCCATTGCGGAGCTCATTCAATATTATAATGTAAAAGAATACAATTGCCCTATATATAAAAAAAATGACATCAAAAAAGAAATAAAAAGATATTTTGGAAGTGTTATATAAAATGTAGTGTATTTAATTTTGAAATTTTGTTTGATTATATAAAATAAATATTTGGATATTTAACAATAATATGTTAAAATCATTATTAATAACTTAATAAGGTCTAAGGTGTTGGACGCAGGGGGAATTTAAATGTCAAAAGAGGTAATAGTTTTCACATCCAAATTATGTTCATATTGTCATGTGGCGAAAGACTATCTTTCATCAAAAGGAGTTCAGTATATAGAAAAAGATGTTGAAACGGATCAGGAAGCTAGGTTAGAATTGATTCAGAAAGGTATTACAGCCGTACCCGTAATAAAAATAGAAGGAGAGTTGATAGTCGGATTCGATAAGGGCAGGATCGACGAATTATTAGGATTATAATATATTTTTATAAATAATTAAGATATATAAGGATTTTTTATTTATATAGTATTTTAAAATACAAACACAATGTTTGCAATTAAACGTTGTAAAAAAATAATGGGGGTGGTAGAATATCTTAAAGTATGATATAATGGTAAAAGCTATGAAAAATCAAAAGAAATAATATGGGGGTGTCGTTAATGAAAACTGACGTTCAAATTGCGCAAGAAGCAACATTGTTACCAATCATCGAAATAGCAGAAAAATTAGGAATCAACGAGGACGATCTAGAGCTTTATGGAAAGTATAAAGCTAAAGTGTCCTTGGATGTGCTAACTAGGTTAAAAGATAAACCTGACGGCAAATTGGTATTAGTAACTGCTATAACTCCGACTCCGGCAGGAGAAGGAAAAACCACTACTAATGTTGGATTGAGTATGGCCCTGAACAAAATAGGTAAAACAGCCTTTACAACACTCAGAGAGCCTTCATTAGGACCAAGCTTCGGGGTAAAAGGCGGAGCAGCAGGCGGAGGATATGCACAGGTAGTTCCTATGGAAGATATCAACCTGCACTTTACAGGTGATATTCATGCTGTTTCAACCGCTCACAACTTATTAGCCGCTCTATTAGACAACCATCTGCATCAGGGTAATGAATTAAATATCGATGTTAGAAGAATAGTGTGGAGAAGATGCCTGGATATGAACGAACGTGCTCTTAGGAACACAATAATCGGGCTAGGAAGAAGAGCAGACGGTTATCCAAGACAAGACGGTTTCGATATCACGGTTGCCTCGGAAGTTATGGCTATTCTTTGTCTGTCTACCAGTTTTGAAGACCTGAAACAAAGAATAAGTAGAATGATTATCGCTTATAATGTTGAAAACAAGCCTGTAACCGTTAATGATTTGGGAGTAACAGGAGCATTATCATTGATACTTAAGGATGCAATTAAACCAAACTTGGTACAAACATTAGAAAATACACCAGCAATGGTTCATGGCGGGCCGTTTGCAAATATAGCTCATGGATGTAACAGTATTCAAGCAACAGCATTAGGTCTAAAACTTGCCGACTATATGATAACCGAAGCAGGATTCGGAGCCGACCTAGGTGCCGAGAAGTTTTTCGATATCAAATGTAGATTTGCCGGTTTAAAACCGGACTGTGTTGTTATAGTTGCTAATGCAAGAGCCCTAAAACATCATGGTGGAGCATCAAAGGCCGAATGGGGTATAGAAAATATGGATTATCTTGCAAAAGGTTTTGAGAACCTACAAA
This sequence comes from Alkaliphilus sp., assembly GCA_023230535.1. Taxonomy (GTDB): domain Bacteria; phylum Bacillota; class Clostridia; order Peptostreptococcales; family Natronincolaceae; genus JAAZJW01. The sequence goes on from JALNXC010000076.1 coordinate 2,469, forward strand.
AACAAATTCAAAACGTACAAATGTTTGGTGTGCCGGCTGTAGTTGCCCTCAATAGATTCCCAGACGATACAGAGGCAGAGCTGGAGTTTATAGAGAAATATTGTCTTGAATTGGGAGCTGATATAGCGCTTTCGGAAGTATGGGGCAAAGGCGGAGACGGTGGAATTGATTTAGCTAATAAGGTAGTAGAAGTTATAGAAAAGAAACCTGCAGACTTTAAATTCCTCTACGATGTTGAAGACAGCATTGTTGATAAAATTACTACAATTGCAACAAAATTGTATAATGCAGATGGAGTTGACTTCGCTAAAGCTGCTTTGGCAGAAATCAAGAAGTTTGAGGATCTAGGATTAGACAAAGTTCCTGTTTGTATAGCAAAAACTCAGCTTTCTTTATCTGATGATCCAAAGAAATTGGGCCTACCTAAAAATTATAATGTTTCAATAAGCAACGTCAAATTATCGGCAGGCGCCGGATTTGTGGTAGCATATGCGGGAGAAGTTATGACAATGCCGGGATTGCCTAAAGTTCCTGCAGCAAATAGTATGGACATTCTTCCAAGCGGAGAGATCATAGGATTATTCTAAAAAGTATAAAATAGTATTACATATAAAAGAAGGTCTGGAATTTTCCAGACCTTCTTTTTATGCTATAATAGTTATAGGTAGGGAATTAAAATATAAAAAATGTTAAACACTAATATGAGGTTATAAACAGGAGAGGAATCTACAAATGAAGAGAAAAAAAATAGTATTTAGCGGTGCACAACCGACGGGAAGCCTAACATTAGGAAATTATATAGGGGCATTGCAGAATTGGAAGGCCCTTGAAAATGAACATCATTGTTTATATTGCATCGTAGATTTACATTCTTTAACGGTACGCCAAGATCCTAAAGAATTTCATGGGATATCATTGTCATTTTTGACACAGTATTTAGCCAGCGGTTTGGATCCGGAGAAAAATATCATCTTTTTTCAGTCACATGTGCCTCAACATGCGGAGCTCACTTGGATTTTAGGTTGCGGCACATATGTCGGAGAATTAAATAGAATGACACAATTTAAAGATAAATCGGAAAAAAATAAGGATAATGTCAACTCGGGATTATTCACATATCCGGTGCTTATGGCGGCAGATATATTGTTATATAAGACTGATTTGGTACCCGTGGGAGAAGATCAAAAACAACATTTAGAGTTAACCAGGGATATTGCGGCACGATTTAATAATCTATACGGGGAGACCTTTTCGGTACCGGAGATGTACATTCCGAAAATAGGAGCCAGGATTATGAGCCTTCAAGAGCCTAGTAAGAAAATGTCAAAATCCGATGTAAATGCTAATGCAACAATATTTTTAATGGATTCTGAAGATACTATTATGAAAAAGATGAAAAGGGCGGTTACGGATAGTGAAAATATGATAGCTTACAGGGATGAACAGCCGGGGATTAAAAATTTAATCACCATATATTCCAGTCTTACGGGTTTATCCATAGAGGAAGTAGTATCAAACTATGAGGGCAAGGGCTATGGGGCATTTAAAATTGATACGGCGGAGGTTATTATAGAATTTTTAAGGCCGTTCAAAAAAAATTACAAGGATTATATGAATAATCCGGATTTTATAGAGAATGTATATAAGAAAGGGGCACAAAAAGCCTATGGGCTTGCGGAAAATACTATGACCCTTGTGCGGGAGAGAATGGGGCTAGTACAAAAATAAATAAGGAAACATATGAGGCAGGTTGAGGGAAGTGGTAAATTGAAAAAGTATAACAAATGGGTCAGTATTATAATAGTATGTGGTATATTTGGCATTATTATAGGCGTTCAATTAAACACAATGGTCAGCGGGGATTTCACTATGTTGTATAAAAATGAAATAGAGACCCAAGAATTGACGGAGTTAAAAAAAACTACCGAGGATATGAAGATAAAAATTGCTAATTTTAGAAATCGGGTTGAGGAACTGGAAAAAGAGCGTGCCGATGAGAGTGTTTCTTTAAAAAAGTTAAAATCAACTGTGGACGAATATAAATTTTTAGCAGGATATTTACCGGTTTCCGGGCCGGGTATTACTATTGTACTGGAAAGCAATATTGAAGCAAATATCGCGGAAATCGTGGAAGGAAAAAGATATCTGATAAACCTAATAAATGAATTGAAAGTCTTCGGTGCAGAGGTGCTCTCCATCAATAATTATAGAATTGTCGGGCGTACCGAGATAACCCTGGCAGGTAATCATATTAATATCAATGGAATATCCATTGCACAACCTTATATAATTCAAGCTATTGGAGACCAAAATTCCTTTAAGCAATATGTGGAACATGGAACAATTTTATTTGAACTTATGGAATTAGACGGTATTATTTCTAATATAAAATTTTCCGATAATATTAAAATTTTTCCCTTAACGAGGGAAAAACCCTATGAGCATATAAAAGCGGTGGATGAGTAAACCGGGATTTTCAGGTCCCGGTTTACTATATACAAGATCATGAACTAATAGTTTGGAATTCTGCTTTACAAAAGCATCTATATCGTTAAATACCGGTACTGCCATACAGATTACAGCTAAAAATATTATTAAATTTTTTTTCATTTTGATCGACCTCTTTCAGAAATATATTTGATCAATATATCGTTATATATATTTTCTGTAGAGTATTTTAAAATATTACAACAGTTTATGGAAGACTGACTTAATAATTTTAATAAACATAACATATTCCAATAGTTTCCGGTCCCAAATGAGAACCTATAACAGGCCCCACTTCGCATATTTCCGTTTTAGCCTCCGGAAAACGTTTTTGAATCAATTTTTCGTATTCTTTTGCTTTTTCCAAAATTTCTATATGGCATATACTTATATGGGATACATTTGCCGGAACATCTTCAAGCATTTTATCCATAGCCTTTTTCTTACCGTGTGCTCTGTTCAATGCCTTTAATTCTCCGTCTATCAGTCCAATAATCGGTTTTATATTTAACAGAGAACCTATCATCGCTTCGGTTGTTGAAAGACGGCCCCCTCTTTTTAAATATTCTAATGTGGATACCGTTAAACGTATACCCATATGCCTTTTTTGCATTTCAATCTTTTCCACTATTTGTTTCATGGAGGCCCCTTTTTTTGCTAGAGAAACCGCTTTTTTGATCAAAAATTTTAAATTAGCCGCAGTGGTTAAAGAATCAATTAAGGATATTTTATTTTCTGTCGGATCTACAATTTTGGCTGCCGTACTTGCGCTGTTAAATGTCCCACTGAGTTTAGACGACATGATGATAGCTATTATTTCATATCCGTCCTGTAATGCATCTTTAAAAATCTTTGCAAACTTGCCTACCGGAGGTTGTGATGTTGTTGGAAAATCCGGAGATTTTGATAGCCTATCAAAAAATACACCGAAATCTCCCGGGAGACCCTCATCCTTAATGGATTCTTCAAAATTAACAGCTAGGGGAACTATACCGATATCATGTTTTTCTATAAATAATTTATCTATGTATGCGGTACTATCGGTTACAATTTTAATTTTGCACATAAAATCAACTCCCTGGTATAATAATGACCTTAAACAATATAATAGCAGGTATTATAGTTGGTTGTAAAGAAAGAATAAAAATTTATAATCAGTGTCAAAACATAGTAATCTTAATGACATATATATTAATAGGATATAATTTTATTTTCAAAAAAATAGCCTGTTTTATATTAAATCTTTCGGGGAAATAGTTGCTTTAATGTATGATTAGCC
>JALNXC010000077.1 GCA_023230535.1 Alkaliphilus sp.
ATACTCAAGGGAAAATCGGAAAAGATATTCTTTGTCGGAGATGCTCTGGAGAAGTTTGGCGGAAACTTGAAGGCTGATCTGGCACAACAGTTTGCCGTGCCGCCTTTAAGGCTTTTGATCCCTTCTGCCTCTTCTGTTGCGGAAGTAGCTAAGATCAAAATACGAGAAAATATTACAACGGACATGGTTCCCATATATATGAGAAAATCCGAGGCAGAGGTCCAATATGAAAAAAGAATGAAAGGCGGGGAATAATTTTTTATGGAATCAGCTATTGTAAGAAAGATGGAATTATCGGATATCGATTCTGTAGTGGACATTGAAAAAAGATCCTTTCCCATGCCTTGGACAAGGGGGGCTTTTATATCGGAACTCAGGAGGAATAAACTGGCGAGATATTATGTGGTTGAGGTTGGCGGCAGGGTAGTAGGTTATGCGGGGCTATGGTTGGTTATGAATGAAGCCCATATCACTAATATAGCAATACATCCCAAGTATCGCGGGAGGGGTATGGGTAAAAAACTGGTGGGGGGATTAATAGAGGAAATATTAAAGATCAATATATATAGAATAACCTTAGAGGTCAGGCCTTCAAATACGGCGGCTCTGGCGCTTTATAAAAAGTTTGGATTTGTGCCCTGCGGTATCAGGCCGGAATATTATAGGGATAATAATGAGGATGCTATTATCATGTGGGGGGAATTTATAAAAAATGATAACAAATTTTAAAAAAGAAGATGTAATAACCTTAGCAATAGAGACAAGCTGTGACGAAACCGCTGCAAGTGTTTTAAAAAACGGCAGGGAAATTTTATCTAATATCATAAATTCTCAGATTGAACAGCATAAAAAATTCGGCGGTGTGGTTCCTGAAGTAGCATCTAGGAGACATATTGAAAATATCAACAATGTGATAGAGGAAGCGCTGAAAGAAGCCGGTGTTGCATTTGCCGATTTGACCCATGTCGGGGTTACATACGGCCCGGGGTTGGTAGGAGCATTGCTGGTGGGGTTGTCTGCTGCTAAGGCCATAGCTTTTGCGAGGGAGATCCCGCTTAACGGTGTCAACCATATAGAAGGGCATATCTATGCCAATTTTATCGAATACAAACAATTAGAACCTCCTTTTATCAGTTTGATTGTTTCCGGCGGGCATACCCATCTGGTGTATATGGAGGATCATGGCAGATTCGAAATTTTAGGAAAGACCAGGGACGATGCGGCGGGAGAGGCCTTCGATAAGGTTGCACGTGCATTGGGATTGGGCTATCCCGGCGGCCCTCAGATAGATAGGATAGCCAAAGAAGGTAATTCGGACGCCATTGTATTTCCTAAAGCCTATCTGGAAGAGGGGAGTTATGATTTCAGTTTCAGCGGTTTGAAATCTGCCGTATTAAATTATTTAAACTCCCGGAAGATGAAGGGTTTAAATATTTCGGTAGAAGATGTTGCAGCCGGTTTTCAAAGAGCCATAGTGGAAATATTGACGGAAAAGACCGTTAAATGTGCATTGGAAAAGGGAGTAGACAGGGTTGTTCTTGCAGGGGGTGTTGCGGCAAACAGCAGCCTGAGGAGTCATTTAAAATCGGAATGTGAAAAGAACGGTATTGATTTAAAATATCCCCCTTTGCATCTCTGTACCGATAATGCCGCAATGATAGGCTGCCTCGCATATTATAATTATATGAGGGGTTTGAGATCGGCTTTAGATTTAAATGCAATATCAAATTTAAAGATAGGGGACTATCATTAGTATTCCATAATGTTACAATATTACATAACATTGTTTCTATAATACTAAAAACCCCTATGATATAATTAAAAGAAATAATGATTATGTTATGGGGGGATGAATATGGAAATATTATCTTGGATGAAAAAGGTCGATATGAGAATGGATAAGTTGGATTTATTGGATATTATTGATCATTTACACGGGGTAATAGATGCTGTTTTGGTAGAAAATGAAAAAAAGGACGGTATTATTGCAGAGTTAAAAAATGAACTGGAAAAAATCAGGCTATAACAGTTCGATATATATTTACATATTTATTTACACCTGTAAGGGAAGACCTGTGTGTCTGCTCTCTTATAGGTAGCAGTTCAAATATATTTGCATAGCTATTTGCACATTTGAAATTTACTATTTATATTATCTGATAATTTGCAATTCTTATTTTTTACTTATAAAAGTGTGAAATGAGAATTGCATATTTATTTTTTTATCTTGATTTATTCACAATCAATTGTTAGTATATTGACAATATAAATATACGAAAATGTGGATAATGTGTAAGAATCTTTAATAACAGTGGAATCCACAAAATTAATGTGGATAACTCTGTGGATTCTGTGGAATATATGTGGATATATGTGAATAGATTTTCCCTGTCAGTATTATATGCACAGATCAATGAAAATAGACCATATTATTTGAATAATTTTTTCATTTAAATATATAAACAATCCGGGCATTAAGTGAGGACCATATTGCGCAGTCACTGAAAAAGTCCTAATTTTACAAAAAATATTGGAAATGTCATTATAATTTTGTCTTTATTTTAACAAAAATACAACATATCCGGGCAATTTATGATATATTATTAATATACCTAACATAGTATTTGTAGATGATAGCATAACTTTATCAGAGTCGGGGGGATACAGGTGAGCAATAAAAGTTTTTCGAATATTTCAATAGCCGTAATCAGGAGATTGCCAAAATACCATAGATATTTAAAAGAGCTACTTGACAAAGAAGTCAGTAGGATTTCTTCAAGGGAACTGAGCAAGCTGATCGGTTTTACCGCATCGCAAATTCGTCAGGATTTGAATTGTTTCGGTGGTTTTGGGCAACAGGGATACGGTTATAATGTCGATGAATTATATAATGAGATCGGTAGAATATTGGGTTTAAATAAAAATTATAATGTGATTATCATAGGGGCAGGCAATTTGGGGCAAGCCATCGCAAATTATACTAATTTTGAAAGGCTGGGCTTTGAGGTATTGGCATTATTTGATATAAATCCAAAATTGATCGGTGTGAAGATCAGGGATATCCCGGTCCTTGATATGGATGAATTAGATGAATTTACCTCGGAACATAATATAGATATAGCCATCATCTGTGCACCGAAGGATTTTGCACAAGAGGTAACGGATAAGCTCAACAGGAAAAATGTCAAGGGCATCTGGAATTTTGCACCCACGGATTTAAACGTAGCAGAGGGTATTATAGTAGAAAATGTAAATCTCAGTGAAAGCCTTCTCACATTATCCTATCTATTAAATGAGAAAGAACTGCTGAGCGGTTGAGAGCGATTGTATGAGAAATTATTATGTTCAAATATATGAATATCTACAAAAATTTATTGCCGGCATAGTCATTTTAGATAAAAACGGCATCAATAATGATAATTGTTATTTATCGATTACGGATCTTTTAGTTCTGAAATTGTTAGGAAGCGATCACAGGAAAAAAATGTTCGAGGTTATAGATGCGCTGAATATAGATAGAAATACCTTTAAAACAATACTGAATCGCTTGATATCGAGGGGGTATGTAAATAAAAGCAGATGTGAAGACGATAAAAGGGCCTATAATCTGGAACTGACCGACAAAGGAAGGCTGTTTTTTAATAAGACCATAGATAAGGAAAAAGAGATATTATTTTCTCTGCTCGACGACTTTACTCTCAATGAAGAAAAGGCCATATTAAAATTTCTTGTAAAACTGGATATGTTAAATAAATAAAAAAGCAGGACAGATGGTGCTTTATCATAGGGACGTATAATCTTTTAAAGATTCGGCATAGTTGCGGCATAGTTGCTTATATCGGCTATGTTGTTTTGCTTTCTTTTGCCGGAAAGTAGGCTGCCGTTATTGTTGTTTCATACAACCCATTATTCTGTTTTATTTTTTTGAAAATCAAAACTTACCGAATATATATATCCGCCTGTCCTTATTGTTTGAATATACTTCTTATGATAAACTTTACCTTGAAAGGAAGTGAATAATATGCCTAAATTTATAAAAAAGCTTGATTTAGTAGTCTGCGATCTCCTTAAAAGTATTCGTGATCATGGCAATTACGATATTATCAGAGATAAATATTCAACAATCCAATTGGAAGATGCTATTAAGTATGCTGTAAACCGTGATTTAATCACCGGGCTAACAATAATAGGTAGAAATGAACTCGGTGAACTTCATGTAGATTCTACTGCTGATGTCAGGAATACTCGTAAAGGATTGAATTTTATAGAAGACTTTTCAGAGTAGCTTTACCAAAGTCCTTGTTGCTACCCATAAAGATGAGGCAGAGGATGTGGAACAGTTCCTCCTGATTTATAATTTTGTGGAAGATAGGGTAACAGATTTTGCTATAAATCCGGCAGGCAATGGTTATGAAATGATATATGCGGATTTGGATTGACTTATGTTTTTAGTAATAAAAAGGAGAACTTATCACGGGAAATTTTATAAAATCAATCAGGTTACTAATTTTGTTGACATCCATATCTTCAAGTACACTTTTTACAGATAAGTCGGGGATAAGCCCGAAGAGTGAATTGAGCAGGGAAATAAGAATCGCTGACAGGATTGATTTTTTGGTTTCCTTTATAAAGTTTTCAGGCCTTAGATTGATTTATGATGATTTAATGTAAGTATCCAATAATCCCGGCGGATGCCCTGCCCAAAGATATAAAAAATGCTGAGGCTGCACTTCCGAAACAAGGTTTGACCTATTGTAATAAACTCTTTGAAATTGAAAAGGAACTGAGAGATCTATCGCTCGAAAAGCGCGAAGAGTAGCGTCTCAAATAGGAAAAATCGATTTTGGAGGATTTTTGGTCGTGGGTTGATTGAAATATTGATAATGTTCTGACCAAATCGAAAATAAAATAATTAAAAATTTGGCAGTCAAAATGACTGCCGTTTTTATATATACATGTGATTATTGGACGCTTACAAAAAATCTGCTTGGGTATAACACACAAAAAAACATAGAGGATCTTTAATAGTAGCCCTTTCTAGAAAGCTAAAGGATACGGCGAAGAAGGGTCAGCTTGAAAATATTGATTTACAGAAAGGTGAGGTCAAGGAATAAAAAGATAAATTTTTCCTGTGATGGGCACCATAAGTGAAGAGGTATAAGATAGGTAATTATAGAATAATTGCAGAAATAAATGATGATGAGGTTAGAATATTAATAATCGAAATAGGTCATAAGAAAGATATTTATAAAAAGCTCTAAGACTAGGGCTTTTTCTTTTTTCAAAAAAATATCTGCTATTATAAATATAGGTAGATAAATTCGGTGTAAGCGTCCAATAATCCCATGGTTTTAAAACCAACAGCACCCATAATATAATATTCTCTATAAAAGCGTAGGGAGATGATATTGATAGCTAATATGAAAGCAACCCGTCATGTGTTTATGGTAATCTAAAAGTACAATAAAGGGGGTGCGGACAAAATCCCGGACCTTGAATATTCCAGTGGCACAGAGCCACGATTTCGGTAGCATAGAGCCATTTTGATTTTGCCTGATTGATAATTCTTGGAAGCATGTATATTTGTCAAGGCCTTGCCGCTACAGCGGTGCGTAGCAACCTTTATAAATATACATGCTTCTGATAAGTCCTAAAGTGAGCAAAATCAAATGTGATTTAACTGGCTCCCTATGACCGGACAGGTGGCTCAATAAGAGTTTGAATATTTAATAGATAAACTTTTTAAAAACTTATATTTATAAAAGAAAAACAACGAGAAGTTAAAGGAAAATATTGTTTACGTGCTGATAAAATGATATAATTGAGTATATTTCATAGGAGGTAGATGCAATGGCTTTAAATTATAATAAGTTATGGAAATTATTAATAGACAAGGGGATGAAGAAAAAAGACCTTCAAGCCTCATCTGGTGTCAGTTCAGCTACTATCACTAAACTTGGAAGAAATGAAAATGTTAACACTGAGATACTTCAAAGGATATGCAATGCCCTCAAGTGTGATATATGCGATATTTTGGAGTTTATTCCGGATGAAGATTAAGATGGATAATGAGGAGGAAGGTTAAATGGCGAACAGGAAAGAACAGGAAAGAGCAGAGCTACACCGTACCATATGGAATATGGCAAATGATTTAAGGGGTAGTGTGGATGGATGGGATTTCAAACAATATGTACTGGGTATGCTCTTTTATAGATATATTTCAGA